>VGKF01000095.1 GCA_016867175.1 Candidatus Omnitrophota bacterium
TTTGGCCTTGCGCACACCCTTAAGCAAAGCGCATTCTTTAGGCCCGCAAATTACGATTCAAAGATAAAAGGGCTTTATTTTGTAGGCGCAAGCACCCAGCCCGGAGGGGGGTTGCCGGTGGTTATCGCCAGCTCGCGCATTGCAGCGGACTTAATAGTAAAAGGTTCTTAAGGCAGTTACTACATCGTTAGTGGTTGAATCAGGAGTTGATGCTCCGGCAGTAACGCCTACGGTCTTAGTGCCGCTGAACCAGCTTTTCTTTATTTCATCCTTCCTGCTTATCCAATAACTCCTAGAGTTAAGAGACTTGGATATTTCATATAGCCTCTTAGTGTTAGCGCTGTTCTTAGAGCCGATAATAATCATTACGTCATTTTTTTTCGGCATGTTCTTGATTTCTCCCTGCTTTATCTGGGTAGGCCTGCAGATAGTATTGAAAAATTTTAAGTCTTTAATATATAGTTTTAGTATTTTAAGTATCCTTGCTGCATTATCGATGTTCTGAGTGGATTGTACTATTACAGAAGCCTTTTTTAATTTACGGATAGCGCTCAGTTTTATAGATTCCGGCCTATCGATTACCAAGGCTTTATTTTTAAGTTGTCCGATGATCCCGCGTACCTCGTCATGTTTACTGTCACCGATGATTATTATTTTATATCCTTTTGCCTCCATACTATGGGCGATTCTGTGGATCTCTTTTACCATGGGGCAGGTGGCATCTATAACTTTATAGCCGATCCGGTGCGCCTTATTGATAGTGCTATTGCTTGCCCCGTGCGCACGGATAAGCAGTATCCTATTTTTACCTTTGCTAAGCCGCTTTACTTTCTTTATACCCCTCTTTTCTATATCCCTGACTACGTCTTCATTATGCACAATATCACCCAGCATATAAACTCGGCTATGTGATTTAGCAGTATCCAATGCGATATTAAGCGCCCTTTTTACTCCGAAGCAAAAACCAGCTGATTTGGCTATGTTTATTTTCATATTCAAGCCCTAGCCATGTTTTTTAATACGATATAGGCTTTCCTGGGTCCGCAGGTATAGGCCCTATGAGAAAAGACGTCAAACCCGCAGTGCTCTATTGCATCCAGTATCCCGGAATACATCTGGTGCATTGAAAGTATTACAAAGCGCATCCTCCGGCTATCGATGAGTTTGATGCCTTCTCGTGAGCTGGCGTAGTAATCGCGCGCCCTTTTTATTTGAAATTGTATCAAGCGTTTAAAATTATCATCTATCTTACCTTCTGCTATATCTTCTTCGCTAACGCCGAAATTACACAGCTCATCCTGAGGCAGGTAGACCCTTCCTTTATCCCAGTCTTCTTTTATATCCCGTAATATATTGGTAAGCTGCATAGCGATCCCTAAGTCTATGGCATATTTTTGTATGCCCGGGTTATCATATCCGAAGACCTTTAGCATTATAAGCCCTATAACTCCGGCTACTTTATAGCAATAGGCGTAAAGTTCTTCAAAAGATTGGTAGCGGTTTTTAACCAGGTCCATCTGCATGCCTTCCAGCAGTTCTTTGAAATAATATTCGGGTATATTGAATTTCTTTATAGTATCTCTAAAAGCCAGGAGCGTATCCTCGTTTAGGGCAGAGCCCTTATAGGCCGCCTCTATATCGCATTTTATTTTATCCAGGAGTTTTTGCTTTTCGCTAAAGCGCATATTGTCAACCGCCTCATCGCTATCCCTGCAGGCAACATATATGGCGTAGGCAGCGTTCTGCTTTGGGCCTGGTAAGAAGTGGGAGGCAAAATAGAATATCTTAGCATGCCTGCGGGTAATCTTACGCGCCTGGGCAAAGCCGGATTTTAAGGCTTTATGGTTAGCTTCATTATGCATAGCCTTATTTTACCTCGAAGGTTGGTGAAATCCAAGCCAAACTTTATATTTGCAAATCAGCTTAAGGTGCTATAAAATATATATTATGTCCAAGTATATGGCTGTGTTAATATTGGCATTTAGCGTACCCTTCTTTTTAAGTTTTTTCCCTCCCCTTAAATTCTACCGTAACTTTCGCGCCTATATTTTATCTAATCTATTAGTATTGCTTATCTTTGGTGGTTGGGATATCTTTGCTACCTACCGCGGGCACTGGTCTTTTAGCCCTGATGGCGTGTATCCTTTTAGAATTATAAATCTCCCCTTAGAAGAAGCCCTGTTTTTTATAGTCATCCCGTTTTGCTGTATATTTACCTGGGAGGCGTTTCTTTATTTAAAAAAAAGGCCTAAATGAAAGAATATACTCTTATTGCCGCAGCCTCTGTTTTCCTTACCCTTTTTCTTTATAAGAAAAGTAAATTGAGCTTATTTAAAAGGAAAGAATATTACCTGTTTCTTCTGGTTATACTTTTTTTTAAGCTTTTAGTTAATGGATATCTGACAGGAGAGGGGATCGTAAGATATAATCCGCGCTTTTTCCTGGGGGTACGCATAGGAAGCATTCCTTTTGAGGATTTTCTCTTTGGTTTTAGCATGGTGACCCAGACTATAATTTTTTGGGAATATTTTAAAAAGGAAAAACCATGATAAAATTAACGGGTCTCTCTTTATTAATATCCCTGTTCTTTTTATGCGGGGACTCTTACGGCCTAGAGTGGAAAGATTTACATGAGCAGGCAGATAAGACGAGCCTTTATAGCGCGCTGGAATCCTTGAAGAAAAAACCAGATTCACTGGAGAATTTATATATCCTAGGACTCACATATCTTAATATACACAAAAACCAGGAGGCAGGAGAAGTCTTTAGTAAAATTTTAAGGCTCTACCCCCAAACGATAGAGGCGCGTTGGGGCCTGGCAGAGGTTTGGCGTAGGCAACATAGCTTAGATAAAAGCGAGGCGCTTCTATCAGAGATTATTAAGGCCAATCCTGATTTTTCTCCTGCCTATATAAGCCTGGCTTATCTAAAATATATGAGGATGGATTTTAAGGAATCCGTTGCCCTGGCCTATAAAGTCATAAGGCAGGGGGAGAAAAAAGTAGACTTAAGTAATTATACGCGGGCTTATCTGTTAGTAGGGGGCGGCAGGGGGATGCTGGCGCATTACGGAGGCCCGATATCTAAGATCTCAAACGGCACAGCAGTGCTTCCTAATTTAAAGAAGGCAGAGGCGTTGCAGCCTGACTCTCCTGGCGTCTTGTTTGGTTTGGGGAGTTTTTATTTTCTTGCACCCGGCTTAGCCGGAGGAGATAAAGAAAAGGCTTTTGGGTATTTAGAGAAGGCCATCCAGCAAGACCCTCTTTTTGCCGATGCCTATGTGCGCCTTGCGCAATTTTACAAGTATAAAGGAGACAATGATAAACACAAGGCTTACCTGGATAAGGCAGCCCAAATTGACCCGCAGAACGGCCTTCTATTAGATGCCCTGAATAATAAATGTAAATTTGTTTGTCTGAGTGATAATTAACGTAGGCTAAAGGGCAAGGATCTGGTTGCAGTATTTATTCAGGAGATTTTGGTACTTTGGTTTTATGCCGCTTGCGCTGTTGTAGTTTTGGGCTTCATTGGCAAGTGTTTTTATCTCTTCTCTGGTAGAATCCAGGGCCCCGGAGTCTCTTATAATTCTGCGCATCGTAAGCAGGTCTTTTTTATCCACCAATCTTTTTGTAAAAACCCTTTTTATTATCGACCTTTCTTTTTCTGATGAGTTCTGCCAGGCATGCCAGACCAATAAAGTTTTTTTGCCCTCCTGTAAATCAGTAAGCGAAGGTTTACCAGTACTTTTTTCCGTATTAAATATAGAGATGATATCGTCTTTTATCTGAAAGGCCCTGCCTAAAGAGACTCCGTATCGGAATATCTTATCTACCTGCTTTTCTTTTGCGCCTGCCAGGATTGCGCCTATCGCAAGAGGAGAGGCAAAGGAGTAATAAGCGGTTTTAAAGTCGTATACCTGGTAGATCTCCGCCTTTTTTATGCGGCCTAGCTCTTTGGCGCCACAGAGAAGCTCTATGAATTCTCCTGTGCCGGTATACATAGCA
>VGKF01000096.1 GCA_016867175.1 Candidatus Omnitrophota bacterium
TATTCTTAGCCAGCGTACCAAACATGGTAGCTGCTACTCCGGGATGGGACTTCATCCCCACGCCTACTACGGAAACCCTGGCAATATCTTCGTCCTGAAGCACTTCTCCCGCACCCATAGCTTTAGCCACAGCCTTAGTCAGCCTGATCGCTTTTGCCAGGTGGGACTTGGTTACCGTAAAAGAAATGTCCGTCTGGCGCAGGTGGCTGACGTTCTGCACTATAGTATCGACGCTCACGCCTTTTTCTGCCAGCTCCTTAAATATCCTGGCAGCCACACCCGGCCGGTCAGGGACATTGCATACGGTTATCTTTGCTTCGCTTTTATTTAAGGTCACCCCGGTCACCAAAAGATCTTCCATTCTTTTAACCTCCTTAATTATCAGCGTACCTTTCTGCTCGTTAAAACTGGAACGTACGTGTATGGGCACATCAAATTTTTTAGCTACCTCGATAGAGCGCGCCTGCATTACCTGTGCCCCCAGGGAAGCCATCTCTAACATCTCATCATAGGTGATCTCTTGTATTTTCTTTGCCTTTGGCTCTATCCTGGGGTCGGTGGTATAGACTCCTTCTACGTCGGTATATATCTCGCACTCATCCGCTTTAAGCTCTTTTGCCAGGGCTACTGCCGTAAGATCAGAGCCACCCCTGCCCAGCGTAGTAATATCCTGGTTTAAGTTTACGCCCTGGAAACCTGCCACGATTACAATCTTACCCTGGCTCAAGGCCTCTTTTATCCTGTTGGCATTTATACTTAAGATACGCGCCCTGGTATGGCTGGTATCGGTAATAATTCCTACCTGCGCGCCGGTAAAAGAAATAGCCTCAAACTTAAGTTTGTGTATGGCCATGGCTAATAAGGCTACTGAGATCTGCTCTCCGGTCGAGAGCAGCATATCCATTTCTCTTTCTGAGGGTTCGCTATTTATCTTGGCCGCAAGCTCTATAAGACTGTCGGTAGTATCACCCAAGGCCGAAACTACCACCACTAAATCATAACCATTCTTTCTGTAACTGACCACTCTTTTGGCGACATTTTGAATACGTTCTACGTTAGCCACAGAAGAGCCGCCGAATTTTTGAACAATTAGCCCTTTATGCATGCTTATAGCTCCTTCTTAAGACCGCTGGCATTATCTCATAAAACATAAAACTAGAAAGAACGATTAAAGCTAAACTGATAATAAAAAGCACCGTTTCTTTATTTTGGTAATGCCTGATAACCTGTAAAAATAAGGCCGCCACTGTAGTAATAAGCATAAAAAAAGCCGCCCAGAGCGTAATGCCTGCCGGCTTATTCTTGGATAAAAGCCAGCAGCTTAATACGAATAAGGCCAGGGCTGCTACCAGTTGATTCGCTGCGCCGAACGCCGGCCAGACACTGTTCCATTTTCCGCTGATGGTAAGAGCAAAGCTTAACAATATGATTATAAAGGTAGATAGATACCTGCTTTTTACCTTGAATAACTCTTCAGTCAGATAACGTGAAATCCTGGTTGCGGTATCCAAGGTAGTCAAGATAAAGGCATTGAGCATGGTTATAGCAATGAAGCTGCCGTGGCCTCCTAAAAGCCCTCGAGTAATTAATCCATACCCCCTACCAAAAACTCTTATAGGCGTATCGTTTTTTAATATGCCGCTAAATCCCGTTTGACGGTTAAATAAAATAGCCACTGATATAATTGCCAATACTGCAACCAGGCCTTCGGCAACCATAGCCCCATAACCAATTCTTTTTATATGGCGCTCACTGGCAAGCTGCTTAGAGGTGGTGCCGCTGGCAATAAGCGCGTGGAACCCAGAGACCGCGCCGCAGGCAACAGTTACAAACAAGGCTGGCCAGAGATACCCTGTATTGGTAGACCATTTATTGTAATATGGCATCTCTATGTTAGGGCGAGATAAGACCAGTCCCGCATAACCTGCCCCTACCCCAAAAAATAACAGGAAGCTCGAAAGGTAATCTCTTGGCTGTAAAAGTATGTTTACCGGCAGCACAGAAGCGAAATAGCTATAAACAAAGAGGACAGCTAGCCAAATTAGTAAATTGGCTTTAATCGGTAAAATATTACCTAGGAATATCAAAGTAGTCAAGGCAACAAGCCCAAAGAGCGTAGCCAATATACTGTTAACCCGAAGATGGTATAAGAAATAGCCTACAAGCATCGCCAGGGGTACAAGCCCCAAAGAAGGCAATACGATCTTAGGCTCTTTTACAAAAGTATCTGCGCACAGATACGCAAAGACGGCAATAACCAATATAAGGGTCAACCATATAAACAGAGAGAATAAAATCTTTGCGCGCCTTGAAATTACATGTTTTGATATCTCAGCTACTGATGAACCCCCTTCTCTCACCGAAGTAGCGAGCGCCCCGAAATCATGCACTCCGCCGATAAAGATAGTGCCGAAAACCACCCATAATAATGCAGGAAGCCACCCCCAAAGCATCACTGCGATTACCGGTCCTATAATCGGGCCTGCGCCTGCGATAGAGGAAAAATGGTGCCCGAATAAAACCAGCCAGTTCTTAGCAGGTATATAATCCAGGCTGTCAAACTTTGAAAATGCCGGGGTGGATCTCTTCTGGTCCACTGACCAGAGACGCTTTAGCCTCTCGGCAAAGAACTTATAACCCCAGAAGAACAATCCCGCCGAGATAAACACGACAACAAGGGAGTTCATTTAATCCCTCTGATAAAATACCCCATTAACTCATGCCCTTTTTCAAAGTAAAGTTCTGATTTTTTAGCTTCCTTTTCACTATAATTCAAGAACCCCTTACC
The DNA here is from genome assembly GCA_016867175.1 of Candidatus Omnitrophota bacterium. Lineage (GTDB taxonomy): Bacteria > Omnitrophota > Gorgyraeia > Gygaellales > Profunditerraquicolaceae > VGKF01. The sequence continues at coordinate 2,789 of VGKF01000096.1, forward strand.
CATAATATCTTTACCGAACATGCCGAAACAGACCTCATCCGCAACATGCGTACGCAAGGCGATAGGAGTAGCGTGATCAGGCAATACCAATATACGGAAATTCCTTTTGCGTTTATAGGCATCCAGTATGGTGCCTAATACCAACTGATCAATTCTTTCGATAGCGGCAATCTTCTCTCTTAAATCGCCGTTATGCCCTGCCTCATCCGGAGCCTCTACGTGAAGAAAAACAAAATCTTTTTCTTCCAAGGCCTTAAGCGCTGCCCTGGCCTTACCCTTATAATTGGTATCATAATATCCGGTTGCCCCGGCTACCTTAATAACATCTAGCCCCAGGTATTTGCCCAATCCTTTTATGAGGTCCACCGCAGAGATAACACTGCCGCTTAGCCCGTATTTATCTTTAAAGGAAGGCATATTAGGTTTCTTTCCCTGTCCCCATAACCAGATCATATTGGCAGGGTTTTCTTTTAAATCTACCCTGACCGTATTTACCTCGTGGCTTTCCAGTATCTTCCTGGATTCCTGCATCAGTTTTATCAGAAAATCAGCTGATCTACCCTTAGGAAGATTTTTCAAGATACTGCCGCCAATGATATCATGCGGAGGCACGCACTCGGCCTCTGTTAAATTCTTCAGGGCTCCTTTTTTTACTAACATCAGATGTCTATAGCCTACCCCCGAATAAAATTTAATCTCCTCAGAGCCAAGTTTTTGCTCTATGGATTTAATCAAGAGGGCTGCCTCATTAGAGCTAATATGGCCGGCGCTATAATCTATCAACTCGTCTCCGGAGGCAGTGATAAGATTACAGCGGAAAGCGACATCATCATCATCCAGCCTTACCCCTAAGTTTGCCGCTTCTAAGGGGCCCCTTCCGGTATAAAACTCTTTAGGGTCATAACCTAAAATAGAAATATTAGCCACATCAGAGGCAGGGCTCATGTTCTTCGGGATGGTCCTTAGGCGTCCAAGCGTACCGGTCTTGGCAATAAAATCCATGTTCGGCTTACGCGCCACCTCTAAGGGCGTACGTTCGCCTAATTCCTTAATCGGATAATCCGCCATACCATCAGCAACCAAGACTATATATTTCATTTTCTCTTCCCCAGCGCTTCAAATAACCCTTTTGCCAAGCCCTCTTTGCTTCCTACTTTTT
>VGKF01000097.1 GCA_016867175.1 Candidatus Omnitrophota bacterium
TGTTGGCAGATTATTGGCGTTTATTTTAATCACTGCCAGGTCAGAGCGCATATCTTCACCCTTTAGCTCTGCCTTAAATTCTCTGCCGTCAGAAAGGGTCACTGTAATCTTATCCGCTCCCTGAATAACATGCTGGTTAGTCAGGATATAGCCATCAGCATCAATGATCACGCCTGAACCCAGGCCTACCTGCTTATAGTCCCTCTCAGGGATCTCCCCGAAGAAATCATCGAAGAAACTGCGGAAACGCTCATCATCGCCAAAGGGAGAGTTACTGAAAGGCGAATTAAAATATATCCTTCTATTGGGGCTAGCCTTAGCAGTACGCTCGGTGCTTATGGAGACTACTGCCTTTCCGGCAGTATTAGCCACATTGATTACCGCGTCCTCATTTTGCGCCAGCGCAATTAGGCCGGAACCCAAAACTAAAGCTGCTGCTAAAACTACAACAATAAATATTTTTATCCTCATTGTTGCATGCCTCCTTTTTACTTTCCTAATACTATTTTTTTTCTGATCTCTTTTTCTATATCATCCTGCAACTTTGGTTTTTCTTTCAGTAGTTTTATGGCCGCATCCCTGCCCTGGCCGATCTTCTCTGCTGCGAAAGAAAGCCAGGTTCCTGATTTTTCTATTATCCCCAGGTTCACTCCTGCATCTATTATGCTCCCCGGCTTTGAGATACCTTCATTATGCAAGATATCAAACTCACCCTCGCGAAAGGGCGGGGCTACCTTATTTTTAACTACCCTGACTCTGGTGTGTCCGCCGATAACCATATCCCCTGATTTAAGCGTAGCGATCTTCCTCACATCCAGCCGTACAGAACAATAGAATTTCAATGCCCTTCCTCCGGGAGTGGTTTCCGGAGAGCCAAACATCACACCGATCTTCTCCCTTAGTTGATTGATGAAGATCACGCAGGTGCGCGACTTACTAATAGCTGCGGTAAGTTTACGCAGGGCCTGAGACATAAGCCGGGCCTGCAAACCCATATGAGAATCACCCATCTCTCCTTCTATCTCCGCGCGGGGAGTGAGCGCAGCTACTGAATCTACCACAATCACGTCTACGGCATTAGAACGCACCAGGGTCTCTGTGATCTCCAAGGCCTGCTCTCCTGTGTCAGGTTGGGAGATCAGCATATTATCCAGATTTACCCCGATTATCTTGGCATAGGTAGAATCAAAGGCATGCTCAGCATCGATAAAGGCAGCTACCCCGCCTTTCTTCTGCACTTCTTTTATTACGCTTAAAGTAAGCGTGGTCTTTCCCGAAGCCTCAGGCCCGAATACCTCAACTACCCTTCCCCGGGGCAAGCCGCCTATCCCTAAAGCCAGATCCAGGGTAAGCGCGCCAGTGGGAATCGCCTCCACGTCAACTTTTATATCCCCTCCAAGCTTCATGATCGAGCCCCTGCCAAACTGCTTCTCAATCTGTAAGAGCGCCAGCTCCAGGGCCTTCTGGCGGTCAGACGAATCTTTACTTACTTCCTTAGTCGGTGTTTTCTTTTCAGGAACCATATTTAACCTCCGTTTTAGATATGTAAATTAGAGAATAATTATAGCTTAGCTCTTCCTTACTGTCAAACAAAATCACCCCCTTCGGAAATCCCAAATTCAAAATCCAAAATCCCAAACAAATCCCAATTTCTAAATACCTACTTGACTAACAAAAAAGTAAAATTTAGTACTTTACCTTACTTTATTGATAATAGCACTTAAGATGCTTATTAACTCCTTGCATTCGACTAAACTCGAAACAACCTTATCCTTTTTTATATACCGTTCAGAGAGAAGGCGAAGCCAATAATATGTTTCCCTTGCCTCCTTACGTGCTATTACCATCTTATTCGCAAAGTCTTTCTTAGTAATCGCTCCGTCAGCTTCCTCGATATTGGCCCCTATAGATGTCCCAGATTTAATCAGTTGCCTGCGTAAAACGTCGCATCTAGAATTCTGCGGTAGTTCATCTGCAATATTAAGTATCTCCTGGGCAAAATCAAAAGTTCTTATCTTCAAATCATATGCCTTACCCTCTGTCATCTTCCCTCCTTTTTTATCTTATTTGGGATTTGGTATTATTGGGATTTTGGATTTCCTACCGGCACCACCTCCTTTGCTTTAATAGACGTAATTCAAAGGTAAATCTAACCCTGAAAAGACAACTCGCCTTGACAACAGGCTTAAAATATGTTAAAGTTTCTGCATTGTGGAAGAACTAGCTAAAATTAAAGAGGAATTACAAAACGCAAAGGCAGAGCTCAATATCCTTTATGAGATCTCTAATGCCATGCGTACTACCTTAAAGCTGGATGAGGTGCTCTACATCATCCTTACCGGAGTAACTGCGCATACCGGCTTAGGCTTTAACCGGGCGGCACTCTTTCTGGTCAATGAAAAAGAAGGTATAATCGAGGGAAGGCTCGGGATCGGCCCGGGTAACGCAGAAGAGGCTAACCGCATCTGGGGGCAGATCGAGCAGGAAAAAATGGATATGGAAGACCTGATCGGCGCCCATAAATTTTCTAATGAAGCGACAGAATCAAATTTTAACCGCCAGGTGCAGCGCTTAAGGACCCCCTTAAAGGAACAGAACGGCGGGCTGCTTAGCTTAGGCGTCTTTGAGGGTATGCCCTTACATCTGACTAGGGAGACTATACAGAACTACCGGCACGATCCTATTGTGCAGCTCTTAAACAGCGAAGAGCTGGCCATCGCGCCGCTTAAAGCAAAAGACAAGGTAAAGGGGATCATCCTGGCAGACAACCTTATCACCAAAAAACCAATTACTAAAGACGATATCCATATGCTTATTATGTTAGGAAACCAGGCAGGCCTAGCCATAGAAAACTCCCAGCTTTATGAAAATGCGCTGATACGCAGCCATACAGATTCGCTCACCGACCTCTGGAACCACGGCTATTTCCAGTACCTGCTACAGATTGAGATGGAGAAAGCAAAGGCAACTGCCAGCCCCTTAAGCCTGATCAGCCTGGATATAGACGATTTTAAGATCTACAACGATACCCTGGGCCACCAGGCAGGAGACCAGATTTTAAAAAAGATGGCGCAGCTCTTAAAGAACCAATCGCGCAAGATGGATTATGTCTGCCGTTACGGCGGAGAGGAATTTGCTTTTATACTGCCTAATACCGATAAAAAAGAAGCGCTGATGATTGCCGAGCGCCTAAGATTAGATATAGAAAAATATAATTTTACTAAGGAAGAGATGCTCCCTAACAAAAAATTAACCGCAAGCCTGGGCCTGGCTTGTTATCCGCAGGACGGCTCAACCCCCTCAGAACTCATTGCCTACTCTGACAAGACCCTCTATATCGCTAAACACAAAGGCAAAAATACTACCTGCTACGAAACAGATTCTGCCTGAACTGCCGGCTCCTGCACTACTACCGGCTTCTTATTCTGGGCAAACTTCACCGAGACAATCTTAGAGACCCCGGACTCCTCCATAGTTATCCCGTACATAAGATCTGCGTTAGCAATGGTCTTTTTATTGTGCGTAATCACGATAAACTGCGAAATGCTGGCGAACTCCTGCAGCATCCTGCCGAAGCGGTCTACATTTGCCTCATCCAAGGCTGCGTCTATCTCATCTAAGATACAGAAAGGAGAAGGCTTTACCTTAAATATGGCAAAAATCAGCGCTATGGCAGCCATGGATTTCTCACCGCCAGAAAGTAAAAGCACGTTTTGCAGTTTCTTTCCCGGAGGCCGGCAGATAATCTCAATCCCGGATTCCAAGGGGTCCTGCTCGTCAACCAAAAATACCTGGGCATCCCCTCCGTTAAAGAGCATGCGGAAATAATTTTTAAATTCAATACAGACTTTTTCAAATGTCTCAAGGAACATCTTTTTGGTAGTGCGGTTGATCTTAAGGATCGCCTCATGCAAAGCTTCCTTGGCA
>VGKF01000098.1 GCA_016867175.1 Candidatus Omnitrophota bacterium
CTTATTCCGCGCATTAGCCCGAATAAGTCGCTTGAGGGCTCAATCGCAGGGTTATTGTTCAGCATAGGCGCTGCGATTGTCTGCAGGGATTTTATGAAGCTGCCTTATCTGCATGCGGCTTTGGCAGGCCTTTTATTCGGGATCCTGGCGCAATTAGGCGACCTTTCGGAATCGCTGATGAAGCGTGACTGCCAGGTTAAGGATTCAGGAAGGCTCCTACCCGGGATGGGCGGGGTATTGGACCTGGCGGATAGTTTGATATTTACTGCCCCGGCTTTTTATTTTTATATGAGTCTTATCTTGAAATAAAACCAGGCTATGAAGAATATAGCTATATTTGGCTCTACTGGTTCAATAGGCCAGAATACTTTAGAGGTGATTAGGGGCCTTAAGAATCAATTCCGCGTAGTAGCTTTAACCGCCAATTCCAATATCGAGCTTTTGTACCGGCAGATAAAGTCTTTTCGTCCGTCGGTAGTCTGCGTCAAAGACCGCCAGTTAGCCAGAAGCTTGCGCCGAAGGCTGGGAAGCTCGGACTTAAATATATTGGTCGGTGAGATCGGCCTGGAGGAGCTAGCCGGCTATAAGGGAATTGATCAGATAGTCATGGCTATTAGCGGCTCAGGGGCGCTAAAGCCGTTACTTTCGGCAATAGAAAACTGTAAAACAATTGCACTGGCTAATAAAGAGGCATTGGTGATGGCAGGCGCTTTAATTATGCAAAGGGCCTGCGTAAAAAAAGCGCGTATCATTCCGGTAGATAGCGAGCAGTCGGCAATCTGGCAGTGCCTTGAGGGCGAGGATAAGTCAAGGGTAAGGTCGATTTACCTGACTGCCTCTGGAGGGCCTTTTTTTAACACTCCAAAAGAAAAACTAAAGCATGTCTCTGTGGCAAAGGTATTAGAGCATCCGCGCTGGCGTATGGGTAAAAAAATTAGTGTAGATTCAGCGACCCTGATAAATAAGGGCCTGGAATTACTGGAGGCCATGTATCTGTTTGATATATCAGCGCAGAAGATAAAGGTGCTCATACATCCGCAGGCCATAGTACATTCAATGGTTGAGTTTGTGGACGGGGTAGTGATGGCTGAGCTTTCGGCGACGGATATGCGCATACCTATACAGTATGCGCTTTCGTATCCTAAGAGATTGCTTTCTAAACTTAAGCCGCTGGATTTCTATAAATTAAAGGAGCTTGATTTCCGGCCTCCGGATTTCGTGAAATTTCCCTGTTTAAGATTAGCTTATCAGGTAGCAGAGGAGGGGGGCACTGCGCCATCAGTATTGAATGCTGCAGATGAAGTGGCAGTGGCTGAATTTTTAAAAGGAAAGATAGCATTTCTTGGAATACCCAAGCTGATTGAAAAGGTATTGTCCAGGCATAGAAATAAAAATAACCCCGGGCTTTCCGATATATTTTTGGCAGACAGATGGGCGAGAGAAGAATCTGCCGCTATATTAGAAAAGGGAGTTAAATAGAATATGATTTCTCTGCTGGTTTTTTTGTTTATACTGGGTATTTTAATTGTGGTGCATGAGCTGGGTCATTTTATGCTAGCCAGGAAGGTTGGGGTGCAGGTTGAGAAATTCTCCCTTGGCTTTGGCCCTAAGATAGTCAGCAAGATTGTCCGGGATACAGAATATGATATCCGGCTTATACCTTTGGGCGGCTATGTAAAGCTGGCCGGAGATAATCCGGAGGAATATAAAGGCGGCAGGAACGAATACCTTTCCAAATCTCCGCTGCAGCGCGCCTTGATAATATTCTTTGGCCCGCTATTTAATTATATCCTGGGTTTTCTTTGCTTCTGGTTAATCTTTTTTACAGGCTACCCTATGCTTACTACTAAGGTCGGTGGACTCATTGACGGCCTGGGGGCTAAGGCAGCCGGCATACAGGCAGGAGATAAGATCACGGGAATAGAAGGAAAGAAGGTTCTTTTCTGGGAGGATATACAAAAGGCAGTACTGGCCCAAAAGGATAAAGAGGTGGTTGGCGTCTCTCTTTTAAGAGGGGATAAGGAATACAATATAGAAGTAAGATTAGAGCAGAGGCAGTTGGAGGACCCCATCGGAGGTAAGCGCAGGGTAGCCCTGCTCGGCATCGCCCCCTTTATGGATGAGGTGGTCAGGGTCAGGCATGGGATAGCTGAGTCCTTTGTTTTAAGCGCGGGCAAGATATATGAAATGACGGTCTTGACCTATAAGGCGCTTTTTAAGATGGCAACAGGAGCAACCTCCATGCGCGAGTCTCTTACCGGTCCTTTGGGGATATTCTATATTACCTCCAAAGCAGCGAGCATCGGACTGATCGCTGTATTACATCTGATAGCGGTAATCAGCGTAAGCTTAGGCTTATTTAATCTGCTGCCGCTTCCTTTATTAGACGGAGGGCATATCTTCTTATTGGCGGTAGAGAAGTTCAGGGGCAGGCCCTTAAGCCCTAAGAGCGAACAGGCTATTACCAAGATAGGCCTGGCGATGATTATTATGCTTGCGGCCTTCGTGACCTATAATGACTTGATGAGATTTTTCGGAGATAAGATAGCGAGCTTCTTTAATAGATGAAGATAAAAAGACGCAAGTCCCAGGTTATTAGTATCGGTCGTATCCGTATCGGAGGAGATAATCCCATTGCCATACAGGCAATGACTAAGACCAGGACTGCGGATATTGAAAAGACATTAAAACAGCTAAAAGATTTAGAGGGTGCAGGCTGCGAGATAGCGCGCCTGGCTGTAAAAGACCGCTCTGATGCAATTGCCTTAAAAAAGATCAAAGATAAGGCTGGGATTTCCCTGGTTGCGGATATCCATTTTGACTGGAGGCTAGCCTTGACAGCAATAGAAAGCGGAGTGGATAAAATACGCTTAAACCCGGGAAATATTTATAAAAAAGATCAGGTCATTGCAGTAGCCAGGGCAGCAAGGCTAGCCGGGATACCCATAAGAATAGGCCTTAACTCAGGGTCCCTGCCAAAGGCAGGCGCAAAAGAGGGAGTAGCTACGCTTATGTGCAGGGCAGCCCTGGATTATAGCAGGATTATTGAGAAGGCAGGACTGCACGATATCGTTATCTCTCTTAAAGCTTCTAATATAGCCGATACCTTAGAGGCCTACAGGAAGATAGCCGGGCTTTGCGATTACCCGTTGCACCTTGGGCTTACTGCTACGGGGCTGGCTTTAGAGGGTGCGGTAAAGTCCAGCATTACAATTGGGGCTTTGCTATTAGAGGGAATTGGTGATACAATAAGGGTATCGCTTACTGCCAATCCCAAGGAAGAAGTGCGGGTAGCTAAGTCGATACTTGAGGCCTTGGGCTTGCGCAATTTCGCTATTCAGGTAATCAGCTGTCCTACCTGCGGGCGTTCGGAAGTAAACCTGGTAAAAATAGTAGAAGATTTAGGGGAGCGGATTTCTAGCGGAAGTTTTAAGCACGGCCCTTTTGCGCTTAAAGTAGCAATAATGGGCTGCCTGGTAAATGGCCCGGGTGAAGCCAGGGAAGCAGATATCGGCGTTGCCTTTGGCAGAAAAGAAGGGCTTTTGTTTAAAAAAGGTAAACCAATAAAGAAAGTTTCTTTTAGCAATTGTGCCTCGACGTTGCTTGCCGAGTTAAAAAAGATAGACAGATAAACTATGCTTTGGAGTAAGGCTTTTATGCCGACTTTAAGAGAGGTGCCTCAGGAGGCTGAGTCTATTTCGCATCAGCTGATGCTAAGGGCAGGCTTAGTGCGCATGCTTATGGCAGGGGTATATTCATACCTGCCTTTGGGGCTTCTAGTATTAAACAATATAGAGTCTATCATCAGGGATGAAATGAATAAGGCCGGCGCATCCGAGCTGCTTTTACCTGCGCTGCAACCTAAAGAGCTATGGCTTAAAAGCGGCCGCGATAAAACCCTGGCTGAAGTA
>VGKF01000099.1 GCA_016867175.1 Candidatus Omnitrophota bacterium
GGGCCTTATATTCGGCAGCTACTTCTTTTTGAATATTCTCCCCAAGGGCAGGCCCTTCGATTTATTCAGCTCCGGGATAATCATCCTCTGCAATATCGCTATATTCTTAAAAGTAGGGGCAGGGCTCTTTGCCATATTTCTTGCCCTGGCTTTTATAAGGCTGCCGCCAGAGGAGAAAAAAGGAGAAAATAGATGAGCCTTTATATCCTTTGCCTGATTTTATTTGCCATAGGCCTGTATTGCCTTATAGTTAAAAAGAACCTGATTAAGAAAATAGTGGGGTTAGGCATTGCTGAATATGCCGTAAACCTTTTCTTTATCCTCTTAGGCTACACTAAAGGAGGGGAGGCGCCGATATTAAGCAAGGATACGCCTATTACTAATTTTGTCGACCCCCTGCCGCAGGCGCTCATCCTTACCTCCATTGTCATCGGCCTGGGCGTTACGGCGCTGATGGTTGCGATTACGGTGCGCATCTACGAAAAATACCGCACCTTTGATATAAACGAGATACGCAGATTAAAGGGCTAAAACTATGTTACCTGTTTTTGTGATTATACCTCTGGGGGCTGCGTTCCTGATACCCATATTGGCTAAGTTTCGCCAGGGGTTAGCTGCGTTCGTGGCTAATCTGGCCGCAGGCCTGCTTTTGTTCTTTTCCATCTGCAGTATTTATTGGTTGAAAGGGGGCCTTAAGATCTATTATGTAGGAGGATGGCCACCGCCCTTTGGCATCTGCATGGTATTAGACGGCCTTACGGTGCTCGTGTTATTAGTGATAAACCTAATAGGTTTCCTAGCCCTGGTTTATTCCTTAGATTATATCAAAAGATATAGCTCTGCTTACCTCTACTATACTTTATTCTGTCTTTTATTGGCGGGATTAAATGGGCTTGTAATCAGCGGAGACCTCTTCAATCTCTTTGTCTTTTTGGAGATAACTTCTATTGCCTGTTATTCTTTGATTGCCTTTGGCACAGAGGCAGAAGAGCTCGAGGCTGCCTTTAAATACCTGGTCTTAGGTAGCGTTGCCGATATCCTGATACTTTTGGCTATCGGTATGCTCTTAGGATGCGTCTCTACTTTAAATATGGCGGATATCAGCCGTTCGCTAAATACCGCAGTATCTTCGAATCTCATACTTTACTCGACAGCACTTTTCATCACGGGTTTTGGTTTAAAGACTGCCCTGGTGCCTTTACATGCCTGGCTTCCGGATGCGCATCCTGCTGCTCCGGCCCCCATGTCAGCGATGCTCTCCGGCGTAGTAATTAAGATAGCGGGAGTCTACGCACTCATAAGGGTGATCTTTAATATTATCGGCTTCAACCTGGTAATCTCTCAAATATTCATCTGGCTTGGGATCCTCTCGATGGGGGTAGGCGTACTTCTTGCTATAGGACAGTGGGACTTTAAAAGACTCCTGGCCTATCACTCTATAAGCCAGATCGGATATGTGGTATTTGCAATAGGCCTGGGCACGCCCCTGGGGATTACGGCAGGGCTATTCCACCTTTTTAACCACTCCTTATTTAAATCGCTGCTTTTTTTGAACTCAGGGGCTGTTGAGTATTCTACAGGGACAAGAAGGCTAGAAAAGCTGGGAGGGCTTTATCAGTCTATGCCCACGACCAGCGCCACCTCTTTAGTCGCCTCTCTTTCTATCGCCGGGATACCGCCTTTCTGCGGTTTCTGGAGTAAGCTTTTAATCATAATCGCTTCCTTCCAGGCGAACAATATCGTCGGAGCAATAGTCTGTATACTGGTAGCTATGGTAACTTTGGCCTCGTTTTTAAAGGTACAGAAGTATGCCTTTATGCGTAAGGCCGGCCAGGCTCTAACCAATATAAAAGAAGCGCCTGGTTTTATGAAGTTCTCTATGTTGGCCCTGGCCATGCTTTGTATACTGGTAGGGATTTTCTTTGTCCCCTTCGTGGATACGATAATAAAGCCTGCGGCAGCGGTGCTGCTTGAGGGGACGGGTTATGCCAGGCGCATCTTGGGGGTTTAAAAAGATGTACTCGAAAGTAGTCACATTCTTTGTCTCTTTTCTAATTTGGACCTTGCTTTGCTTTAGCCTTGATTGGCAGCATATCCTTATCGGAGGGCTCGTCTCTTCGGTAGTCGCTCTTATGATGGGGGATATGTTTACCGACTACCCTAAAAAATGGTTCCATCCGCGCCGCTACGGCTGGTTTATATACTATATCCTGGTTTTTGCCTGGGAGTGTTTTAAGTCAAATATAGACGTAGCCTCCAGGGTCCTGCATCCGCGGCTGCCTATTAACCCGGGGATTGTCAAGGTAAAGACCTGCCTTAAGACTGAGACCGGCCTGACCTTCCTGGCTAATTTTATTACCCTCACCCCCGGGACATTATCTGTGGATGTCGACCCGGAGAACGGCTACCTGTATATACACTGGATTGATGTAAAAGCGCAAGGCCTGGAAGAGGCCTCAAAGATTATAATTTCAAAGTTTGAAAAGATATCGAAAGAGGTATTCGAATGAAGTTTTTTCGCTGGCTGCTGGGCTCTGTATTTCTGGCAGGAACAATTATTTTTATATTTTCCTATCTTAAGGTAGGGCCGCAGGCCAAACTCATGCTCTATCTTTTAGTCTCATTTTTACTTTCGCTCTTTCGGGTGCTTAAGGGCCCTACTCCTGCGGATAGGGCCATAGCTACGGATATATTCGGCATACTGGTCATAGGTTTCTGCGCTATCCTGGCAGTCTATACCGGTCGAGATTGGTATATGGATGTAGCTATTGCCTGGGGGCTACAGAGTTTTATCGGCACCCTGGCCCTGGCTAAATTTATTGAGGGGAAGAATTTCGATGAATGAGACCATAGCACTTATATTTATTGTAGTAGGTATTACCTTTGATCTCTTCGGCTGCATAGGGCTGGTGCGTATGCCGGATATCTATAACCGCCTGCAGGCCTCTACTAAATGCGTGACCTTGGGCACCTGCGGCATACTCTTCGGCGTATTGATAAAATTCGGGTTTAGCGCAGCCGGCGTCAAGGCGCTTCTATGCATCATATTTCTCCTGCTCACCGCGCCTGTCTCTGCGCATGCCCTGGCGCGCGCCACACACCGCTCAGGAGTGAAGCTCTGGGATAAATCCGTATGTGATAAATACAAGGATGATAAAGATGCGCTATCCTAAAATACGAGAATTAAAAGAGGCTATAAGGGCAATATTGAAAGGCCCCTATACCAGCGAGTTCCCTTATCAGCCGCATAAGCCGTATGAAAGATTCCGCGGCGCCCCGCATTTTCATCAAGAGGATTGTATCGGCTGCACTGCCTGTTTTCAAGTCTGCCCGGCAGGCGCGATAGAATTTAAGGATGAGTTAAGGTCAGGCAAAGCAAAGAGGACCCTGATTGTGCATTGGGATAAGTGTATCTGTTGCGGCCAGTGTCAGGCGAACTGTCCCACCTCAAAAGGGATAGTACTTTCGCAGGATTTTGAGATGAGCACGACCGAAGAGCACGCAGCGCTCTTTGAATCTATCGATAAAGAAATCGTTCTTTGCGGCTGTTGCCGGGATATCATCGCGCCCCGGGATCAGATATTATGGGTGGCAAGGAGGTTAGGGGCTTTGTGTTTTTCCAACGCCTCGCTTATGCTATTTTATTTAAATGCCTTAAATCTTGCCTCAAGGGATGATTCTCTCAAGCTTCATGAGTCAGAACTCCTACGTTCAGACCGCATCAAAGTCCTTTGTCCGCGTTGCCGCAGGGAAGCAGTCTTAAAGTCATAACAGGATTATGTTCTCCTCATTAAAAGTCAAGAATTACCGGGTCTATTGGTTTGGTATGTTGATCTCGCTGGTAGGCACCTGGATACAGGCGACTGCCCAGAGCTGGCTGGTTTTTCAACTCACTAATTCCGTGTTCCTC
>VGKF01000100.1 GCA_016867175.1 Candidatus Omnitrophota bacterium
TTGCGCCGAAGACAGGGATTCTCCTGCTCCGCATTTAGTACACCGTTATCCGGACAGGGTCCTACTTTTGGCTACCGAGCATTGCGCCATGTATTGCAGACATTGCACCAGAAGGCGCCTGGTAGGCGAGCATGAACATAATAATGTCGATTCGCCTTCGAGGTTTGATGTAGCTATTGAATACATAAAAGAGAACCGTAAGATAAGAGATGTGCTTATTTCCGGAGGCGACCCGCTTATCTTAGAAGATGAAGAGCTAGAGAACATAGTAGAAAGGATACGCTCTATTTCGCATGTAGAGTTTTTAAGATTAGGCACGCGCATCCCGGTCACCTTACCGCAACGCATTACCGAAAAACTGGTGAACATGCTTAAAAAATACTCCCCCCTTTGGATGAGCATACATTTTAATCATCCTAAAGAGATTACTAAGCGTTCTAAAATTGCCTGCGATATGCTTTCAGAGGCCGGGATTCCCCTGGGCAGCCAGAGCGTGCTTTTAAAAGGAATAAACGACAGGCCCTATATTATGAAGCGGCTAGTGCATGAATTATTGCAGATAAGGGTCAGGCCGTATTATATATACCAGTGTGACCCCGTAAGAGGGACTCAGCATTTTCGCACTCCGGTAGCAACGGGAATCAACATAATTGAAAAACTACGCGGCCACACCTCTGGCTATGCCGTACCCACATACGTAATAGACGGCCCGGGAGGGGGAGGTAAGATCCCGGTCGGACCAAACTACGTCCTCTCCCAGGCAAAGGGGAAATACGTATTGCGCAACTATAAGGGTAAGATTTATACCTATCTGGAATAACCGACCAATCAATTTTTTGACAGCAGTTTAAAGGACGCTTCCGTAAGAAAGCGTCCTTTTTTTCTTGACCCTTAAGGACGGGCGTTATATAATCTATCAACTGTGCAAAATTAGGATCTTGGCGTTTTTCTATCGGTGTCTCTATAATAATTTCCCTCACCATATTATTATAAAGGAGCGCATAAGCCATGGATGTCAAGAATAAAAGAAGCGTTATACTCTTGGGGCATGCGCAGTCAGGCAAGACTACGCTCTCCGAAACCCTGCTTTATTCCTGTAAGGCCACTACTAGAAAAGGAACGATCGCCGAAGGCAATACCGTCAGTGATTACAGCTACGACGAAATAGAAAGAAAAAACTCCATAAATTCAAGCCTCCTGTATTGCGATTATAAAGGCATAAGAATTCAAATTATCGATTCTCCGGGTTACGCGGATTTTTTTGGCGAAGTCATTGGCGGCGTGCGTGCGGTAGATGGCGCTATTATCGTAGTAGATGCGCTAGCAGGGGTTGAGGTAGGCACAGAGAATGCCTGGCAGATTTTAGAAGATGCTAACATGCCCTGTATTGTATTTATCAATAAAACGGATAAAGAGGGCGCTGACCTAGATAAGGCCTTAGTAGATATAAAAGAGCGCCTTTCTAAAAAAGCATTGGTTATAGGCTCTCTAGATGAGCCCCAGCTTGTCGAGTCAATCGCCGAGAGCGATGATAAACTACTAGAGAAATACCTGGAGGGAACAAAATTATCCGCGCAAGAGTTAAAAAGCGGACTGACGCAGGCTGTAGCAAAGCGCAAGGTGTTTCCTGTCGTGGTCGGCTCTGCCTTAACCGACAAGGGGATAGTTGAATTATTGGATGAGATTATCCAGTATCTGCCATCGCCACTTGAACGGCGAGGTATAGAGGCAGCTAATCCTTTGAATCTAGAAGAGAAAAAAGAAATTATCCCCGATTCTAATGGTTTATTCTCTGCATTTGTTTTTAAAAGTATCTCCGATCCTTATGTGGGTCAGCTATCGCTCCTACGTATTTTTTCCGGGACATTATTGCCTAACACCGGATTCTATAACGTTAATAAAAAGATAAAAGAAAGAATCGGCCCGATTTATATTTTACAAGGGAAAGAACAGAGAAATTTGGATTCTGCCTCCTGCGGAGATATCGTAGCGATTGCAAAATTAAAGGAGACCGTTACCTCGGATTCGCTGAGTGATGAAAAAAATCAGATATTATTTGCCCCTATTATTTTTCCTGAGCCAGCGATATCCGCATCGGTAAAACCTAAATCACGCCAGGATGAAGATAAAATCTCAGGCGCCCTTGCCAAGCTTGCCGCAGAAGACCCTACCTTTAAGGTAGGCCACGACCAGCAGACTAAAGAATTGCTTATCTCAGGGCTAGGGGATCTACATTTATCCATAATGGTAGAGCGGATGAAAAAGAGGTTTAATGTGGATGTAGAGTTAGGCGTCCCTAAGGTTTCCTATAAAGAGACTATTTCTAAGGCTGCTAAGGTTCAGGGTAAGTTTAAGCGTCAGTCAGGAGGCCGCGGGCAATACGGAGATGTTTGGATAGAGGTCCAGCCCTTAGAAAAAGGAAAGGGTTTTGAATTTGTAGATAAGATATTCGGCGGGGCTATCCCCAGAAACTTTATCCCTTCGGCTGAGAAAGGTATAAGGCAGGCCTGCCTGGAAGGGGCAGTAGCGGGATATCCTATCGAGGATATACGCGTAATACTTTATGACGGCTCTTACCATGAAGTTGATTCATCTGATATGGCCTTTCAGATTGCCGGAGCTATGGCCTTAAGAAAAGCAGTAATAGAGGCAGGCCCAATGCTGCTTGAGCCGATAATGGATGTTAATGTAATCATACCCGAAGAGTATTTGGGCGCTATATCCGGGGATATTAATTCCAGGCGCGGACGTATTATCGGTATGGATATCAAGGGTAAATCGCAAATTGTTAAAGCCCAGGCCCCATTGTCAGAGATGTTTACTTATGCCAATGACCTACGCTCTCTTACCGGTGGCAGGGGTTCTTATATTATGCGCTTTTCGCATTATGAAGGGGTTCCTCATAAGATTGCCTCTGGGATCATCAGTCAATATCAGGCCTCCAAAAAGCAAGAGGAAGAACAATGAAGATAAGCATATTTGCTATCCCCCAGATACCTTTAGGCAAGCGCAGCATAAAAGACCCGCGACTCGATCAGGTTGATAATATAACTAAGGCCAAGAAAAAGACCTATCTTCAGGTTGAGCTGGTAGGGGCTGAAAATGCCCTAGACTCCGATGTAATCCTGGCATTGGATAATGCGCGCACCGACCTGATTTTAAAAGATTTAGATTTTGTAGAGACACGCTTAGAAAGGGCTACGCAGGAAGGGGAAAAAGCCTTGTTGAGTAAGCTTAAGGGCATGTTAGAACAAGAAGAGTTTATCTCTAAGGTGGTTCTTAGTGAAGAAGAAAGAGGCCTGATGGCTAGTTATGGATTATATACCAATAAACCCGTTACTGCGGCGCAGGATAAGGAGTTAGAAGATCCGGATCTTTTATTAGCCAGGGCATTAAAAGAAGGCGGCTTCATCAGTTTTTTTACCACCGGAGAAAAAGAGACTCGTGCCTGGTTGATTAAAAAAGGCGCTACTGCCTGGGAGGCAGCAGGGGCAATACATTCTGATATCCAAAGAGGCTTTATACGCGCAGAGATTATAAGTTTGGCTGATTTTATCCAGTGCGGAGGGGAAACCCAGGCTAAGCAGGCAGGGAAATTACGGCTTGAGCAAAAAGATTATCCTATGCAGGATTGTGATCTAGCTAATTTTAGATTTAATAAGTAACCTATAATTAGAAAGGAATTATTCAATGATTAGGATCAAGCGGGTATTAATTAGTCTATCGGATAAGAGCGGGTTACTTGAATTGGCCAGGACGCTAGAAAAGTTCGGGGTAGAAATACTTTCTACCGGAGGTACGGCCAAGGTGTTGAGAGAAAATAATATTGCTGTTACCGAGGTCTCTGATTATACCGGATTCCCAGAGATGTTAGACGGCAG
>VGKF01000101.1 GCA_016867175.1 Candidatus Omnitrophota bacterium
CAATGGGAGATCTCATAGTAAGGGCAAGCAGGCTAAAAGGCGCCAGGGTCAATAGAGAAGAGATTCCTTCCCTGATAGATGAATTACCTGTTTTGATGCTGGCTGCCTGTTATGCACAAGGTAAGAGCATATTTGAAGGGGTCCAGGAGCTTAGGGTAAAAGAGACCGACCGTATAAAATCCATCTCTTTTAATCTGAAGAAGATGGGAGCTGATATAAGGGTCAGTAGATCAGGTAATTACGAAAATATCGTGATCAAGGGTAAGAAAGTACTAAAGGGCGCTAAGGTAAGTAGCTTTGGAGACCACAGGACTGCCATGAGTATGGTGGTAGCGGGCCTAAGCAGTAAAGGTAAAACCCGTATAGATGATATCAGCTGTATAAAAAAGTCCTTCCCGGATTTCTTAACTCTTTTAAAAACACTTAGTTAGTAAATATTTACTTAAATTAGCATTTAAGTAGCTTCTTTAGGATTGCGATAGCCTAAATTTAAGGTAAATTTTTATTTGACATAGGGTTTAATCTCTGATAGAATTCTTTCTACTTAACTTATAAGCCTGCTTTGCCCTGACTGCCGTCAGGCAGGCGGCAGGCAGGGAGAACGATATGGTAAATTTTAAAGAAATAATCAGAAAATCTTTTAATTACGTCCTCGGCCTATTTTCTAATGATATGGGAATTGACCTGGGTACAGCTACTACCCTTGTTTTTGTAAAAGGGGAAGGCGTTGTACTCTGTGAGCCTTCTGTAGTAGCTATTGAACGCGGCACCTCCAATGTTTTAGCAGTGGGAGAAGAGGCAAAACGCATGCTTGGCCGTACCCCGGGCAACATAGTGGCTATCCGGCCGATGAAAGACGGGGTTATTGCCGATTTTGATATTACTGAGGCGATGTTGCGCTACTTTATCAAGAAAGTTCATCACCGCAGGGTATTGGTCAGGCCCAGGATTGTTATTGCCATACCTTCCGGTATTACCGAGGTAGAGAAGCGCGCAGTGAAAGATTCGGCAGAACGCGCCGGGGCCAGAGAGGTTTTTTTGATCGAAGAGCCCATTGCTGCTGCTATTGGGGTAGGCCTGCCTATACAGGAGCCGCAGGGTAATATGATTATAGATATCGGCGGAGGAACTACCGAGATAGCGGTGATTTCCCTGGCAGGGAGCGTTTTCTCAAAATCCATACGCATTGGGGGAGACGAAATGGACGAGGCCATAATTGAATACCTAAAAAAGACTTATAATCTAATGGTCGGAGAGCGCACTGCTGAACAGATAAAGATCAAGATCGGTTCTGCCTATCCGCTGGATGAGGAGATGTCTCTTGAGGTAAAGGGTAGGGACTTGGTGGCGGGGCTTCCCAAGGCAGTGACTATAACTTCGGAAGAGATAAGAGAGGCATTGCAAGAACCCCTGCGCGCTATAATTGAGATAACTAAGATATCACTAGAAAGGACACCTCCGGAATTGGCCGCGGATTTAATCGATCACGGTATTGTCATGGCAGGGGGAGGTTCGCTGCTTAGGGGTATGGATAAGCTTGTATCGGAGGAGACAGGGCTGCCTGTGCATATTGCGGAGGATCCCCTAACTGCTGTTGCCTGCGGCACGGGTATAGTCTTGGATGAGATACGCTATCTTAAGAAAGTCACCGTACCCATAAAATCTGATATGCATTCTTAATTTTATATCTTTAAGATGTGTTTAAGCTCAAAGATAAAAATATAATCCATGTAGCATCCGCCGTAGTAATTCTGGTAATAATCTCAAGCTCCATCCACGTAATAAGAGCGCCAGTCCTGGATGCCCTTAAACACCCCTTCAATATAATCAACTTCATTAGACGCGAAGCCGGCGGACTTATTTTTTTCCACAGAAACCTCCGTCAGAATGAAATTTTAAAAAAAGAAATAGACATCTTAAAGTTCAAACTTAATTCTGCGGATGAGGTCTATCGCGAGAATGAGCGTTTACGTAATATCCTGGCTTTCAGGCAGAAGGCCTCTTTTAAGGTAGTCGTAGCCAGGGTGGTGGCGCACCCTGCTGATAGCTGGTCTTCGGCAGTGATCATTGATAAAGGCAGGTTTAATGGTATAAGGCTCGGCATGATAGCCATAACTTACCTGGGATTAGCCGGGAGGGTTATTGAGGCTACTGAACACACCTCTAAGGTTATGCTTATTAATGACCCTAATATAGGAGTTTCAGCTGTAGTCAAGCGTAGCCGGCAGGAGGGGTTGGTCTCTGGCACGCTAGGTGGTTATTTAATCATGAGATATCTGCCCAAGGATAGCGACATACAGATTTCCGACGTTATCCTTACTTCTGGCCTGACTGAATTGTACCCTAAGGGCCTGCTTATTGGAAAGGTGGTAGAAGTAGGAGAGGAATTTTCCCGCCTTAGCCGTTACGCTGTAATAAAACCAGCGCTCGACCTCACTAATATCGAAGAAATACTCATCATTATTAAATGAACAAGATTCTTTTCTTATTAAGCATAGTCCTGCTTGCCTTGCTTCAGGCGACAGTACTTGAATATTTTAAATTTTTCTTGGTTAAGCCGGATCTACTTTTAGCTATCGTAGTTATAGCCAGTCTCTCTTTTCGCATGCATTGGGCTATCTTCTCTGCGCTCTTAGCGGGTTTTCTTAAAGATGCAATGGGCGCGTATCCGTTCGGAATAAATACTATTTTTTTCCCTCTTTGCTCCTTGATGATCTTGAGATTATCTAAAGATATATCAATAGAAAATAACTTTGTTCCTTTAGCGATTATGTTTATTAGCGTTATCTTGAGTAGCATCGTCATGCGCCTGGCCTTTTTATTCATGGGTAGTTCGGTTGTCTCTATCGGTATCTTTATTAGGGTTACCTTTATTGAATCTGTCTATACCGTTTTAGTGTTTACGCTTTTATTTAAGGCGTTTAAACGCCTGTTAAGCTATAAAAAATAATGCGTATAAAATTTTCTGTATGGGCCTTAGTAATAATCTTCTTACTGCTTTTTTTATATATCTTTAATCTAACGGTTATCCAAGCAGATAAGTATAGGAATTTAAGCGATAAAAATTGCATAAGGCTACTCGCACAGCAGGGGAGCCGCGGAAATATATTTGACCGCAAAGGTAAGGTGATAGTAGGCAGCGAGCTCTCTTATGAAGTGCTAGTTATGCCTCAGGATGAGCGGGGGCTAGAGGAGGTATTCTTAGGGCTTGCGCGTATCCTGGCTACGGGAGCAAATGAGTTGCGGCGTTCCTACAAGAATAATTTTGTCGCAGCCTATGTGCCGGTGGTAGTTGCCAGTAAGATAGATATTAAAAAGGCTATTGCCTTGGAGGAGCTGAAATCAGAGCTTGGAGGGTTTACCATACAGCCCAGGCCGCTTAGGCATTATCCCTACGCAAGGCTTGCCTGTCATGTGATAGGATATCTTGGCCAGATCGACCACTGGCGCTTGACTAAACTAGAGGATTACGGTTATAAAACCAAAGATATGGTGGGTTTTGGAGGTATAGAAGAGAAGTATGATTATTATCTGCGGCAGCAAGAGGGCGGCTTATCGGTTGAAGTAGACCACCGTGGCAGGATGATGAGGGTATTGGGTTTCAGGCCCCCTCAAAATGGCAAGGACATACAGCTGACTTTAGATTTAGAGATACAAAAACTAGCCGAGGAGGCACTCTTAGATAGAAAGGGGAGCATAGTTATCCTAGATCCGAGAAGCGGTGAGATTATCGCTATGGCTAATAGCCCTAATTTTAGCCCCCTAGCATTTATTAAGAATGCCGGTAGTGCTAGGCTCGAGAATATCTTTAATAATCCGCAGGCGCCGCTCGTAAACCGGGCTATAAGCGGGGTTTATCCTCCTGCCTCGGT
>VGKF01000102.1 GCA_016867175.1 Candidatus Omnitrophota bacterium
AGCCTCCAGTAGCTTGGCCAATTTAACCAGCTTTGCATCTACCTCAGGGACCTCGGGAAAATCCTCTTCATGCAAGGCGATATCCACCCCGCCTTCTTTCTGTATAGAGTGTAATATCTCAAGGCCCCTTCTTCCTCTTTGGCGTTTTATAGGATCAGTGGAATCGGCGATCTGTTGCAATTCCTTTAATACAAAGCGCGGCAGCGCAACCTTGCCCTCTAAAAACTTAGTCTTAAAGATATCTAAGATCCTTCCGTCAATGATTACGCTCGTATCTAAGAGGGTAAGCTCCTCCTTCTGGTCCTGCCTGCGCAGTCTTACATAGGGTATGATAATATTGAATTCGTCTTTGCCGCGCAGCCCGATAACCATGCCTAAATAACAAAAAATAAGCGTAAGCACAAACCTAATAAAAGGAAGGCTGGCAGTTGATACCGGGGCAAGGCTGAAGGCATCGGTAACCAGCTTTGCCATGATTAGCCCCAGGATAAGCCCGAATACCGCGCTTGATAACCCCCTCACCGAAACCCGGCGCATCCCTATCTCAAGGAATATAATAAAAAGCCCGGCAAAAATACCTATGCCGATACCAGCCAAAGCAAAACCTTTCGGTTCAAGCGCCTGGTAACCTATAACCATACTACTTACCATAAAAAGAATACGCAATAATAATAGATTCATACTACCTCCTTAAGATAAAGCCCTTATGCCTTGACCAGAGACGCGATATCCAGTGCCTCTCTTAAACTGGGCACTGGTATTAATTCCAAGCCTTCTTTTTTATAATTTAAGTTCTTAAAATTATTCTTTGGTAATACGCAGCGCTTAAATCCTAGTTTCTGGGCCTCGTTTATGCGTAAAGTTACCTGCGAAATACTCCTTACCTCTCCAGCCAAGCCTATTTCTCCCAAGAAAACAGTGCTAGAAAGTAAAAGTTGTTCGCGAAAGGCTGAGGCTACAGATAACGCTACCCCCAGATCTGCTGCCGGGTCTTCTATTTTTATGCCTCCTGCTACATTGACAAAGATATCCTCTGCCTCAAGGTGCAGACCAACCCTCTTTTCTAAAACCGCAACCAGCAAACTCAGGCGGTTATAATCAAATCCTTGTGTGCGACGCCTGGCATAACCAAAACCCGCCTTGCTTACCAGGGCCTGGATCTCGACTAAAAGCGGCCTGCTCCCTTCCAAGATAGAAACAACTACCGAACCTGAAACATCCTTAGGCCTCTCTGACAAAAATATCTCCGAAGGATTCTTTACCTCTTCAAGGCCTGCCGAGCCCATTTGAAACACGCCTATTTCATTAGTAGAGCCAAACCTGTTTTTTACAGCGCGCAGGATCCTGTAGGTCGAAAACCTGTCCCCTTCAAAATAAAGCACAGTATCTACAATATGTTCGAGCACCCTGGGGCCTGCAATAGTCCCTTCTTTAGTAACATGGCCGATAATAATAAGCGAAGTACCGCTAGTCTTTGCTAATTGCGTAAGTATGCCTGCGCATTCCCTTACCTGACTGACGCTTCCAGGCGAAGAGCTAATACTGGGCTCAAAGACTACCTGTATGGAATCTATGATTACAACCTGAGGTTTTAATTTTTTTACATATTCAGTAATCAAAGAGAGGTCGGTTTGGTTAACTATGTAGAGATTCCCCTTGCCCTTTCCAGTGGCTAATCTGCGAGCCCGCAGTTTAGTCTGGGTAACCGACTCTTCTCCGCTTACATAAAGTACGGTATGACCTGACTCGGTAAGTTTATTTGAAACCTGAAGCGAGATAGTAGATTTACCTATGCCGGGGTCACCGCCTACCAGGATTACCGAACCCAGCACTATACCGCCTCCCAAAACCCTGTCTAACTCCGCTATTTCTGTTTTAAGCCGATGCTCTTCCTTAATCTCTACATCCTTTAATAATACCGGCTCCTCTTTGTATAGCGAGACCCTCTCCCTGCCCTTTGCTGCCGGAGTAACAAAATCCTCTTCTGCAAACGAATTCCAGCTGTTGCAATCAGGGCACCTACCCAGCCATTTCGGTGACTGGTAGCCGCAATTCTGACAGCTGAATATGGTCTTAGCTCTCATTGCCTCTTTATTTCTTCTCTTTGGTCTTCCAGAATAATTTCCAGGGGTGTTTCCTTACGTCTTTAATTAAAGCCTCCAGCTCGTTATATATAGTCTCATTAAAGAGAAGCTTGCCGATAGTGCCTTCGCCATTATTTATCTTGACTATGGTGGCATCAATATCCGAGGCAGCCTTTCTAATTAACCTCTCCACCTCTTGCATAGGTATAGGGTCTTCGCCTTCCAAGATCTGATTTCTCGAGAGGAAATTAATTGTATCCTTGCCAGGCATAATCTCAATATATTTTTCTCCCAAAAGCCCCAGGGTATTGACCCAGACCGTAGAATCAACAGGTATCTTTACCCTATCCTCTACCCAGCCCACTATCTCAATCTTGGTTTTGCCTTCCGGCAAGAAGATAAGATTTATCCTCTTGACTTGCCCCACATCCATCCCCGCGAACCTGACCGGAGCGCCGATCTTCACTCCGTTAATAAAATTAAAATTAAACTTGACTAGCCTCCCGGAGGACCAGCTTTTAAAACCACCGATAGATAAAACAACAACCACCAGGATTACTATACCAAAAAAAACAAAGATGCCGACCTTCATCTCCAGCCTTGATTTACCAAATAGCATTTTACCCCTCCGTATAGACTATTAAATTACCGATGCACCTTTTGGGTCCTATCTAATACACTCTTGGGCTCTACTGTCTCGGTTATCGGCCCTTGAGCCAGGCCGTTTATAAACTGGTGCACTACAGGATGATTACTTTGCTGTATCTGCTCCGGTGTCCCCTCGGCAATGATCTTCCCGCGGTAAAGCATAGCTATCCTGTCCGCTATCTTATAGGCGCTCTTCATATCGTGGGTAACCACAATGGAGATGACGCTTAGTTTATCATGAAGACTCTTGATAAGTTCGTTTATACTGTCTGCGGTAATAGGGTCAACCCCGGTTGTCGGCTCATCGTAAAGTATGATCTGCGGATTAATGCACAAGGCCCTGGCCAGTGATACGCGTTTTTTCATCCCGCCGCTTAACTCAGAAGGCATGACGTTTACTATCCCGCTAAGGCCAACCATGGATAATGACTCCTCCACTCTTTCTAATAATTCCTGATTGCCTATATGGTCATGCTCTATCAGTCCAAAGCCTACATTTTCACCCACGGTCAGGGAATCAAAGAGCGCCCCGCCCTGAAAGACAAAACCTATCTTCATGCGCAGCTCATTAAGTTCGTTTTCGCTAATTTTTGAGATATTATGGCCGTTGACAATAACCTCTCCGCTTTCAGGCTTTAATATCCCTTCGATATGTTTTAAAAGTACACTCTTACCGCATCCGGAGCGGCCGATGATTACATAGGTCATACCGTCTGGAATAATTAGGCTTGCCCCATCCAGGACCTTACGGCCGGCAAAAGATTTGGTGACGTTTTTGATTTCGATCATGGAAATATAAAATAAAATAGCGCGGTGAAGAAGCAATCCGCAGCAATAATCAGTATGAACGAAACCACTACTGACTGCCTGGTGGCCTTACCTACTCCCTCTGCTCCGCCCTCAACATTAAAACCCTCAAAACAGCTAACAAAGGCAATGATCATCCCAAAGAATACTGTCTTGGCTAAACCGGTAAATAGATCCTTGTAGAGTAGGGCATCGGCAGTAATCTTTAAATACATGCTCGAAGATATCCCCATCTTATATACACAGATGGCATATCCGCCGAATATGCCCATCACATTCGCGTATAAGGTAA
>VGKF01000103.1 GCA_016867175.1 Candidatus Omnitrophota bacterium
GAAATGATCGATTACCCTCGGATCTAAAAACTCCTCCTTGCAATTATTGCAGATTAAGGCCGGAATAGGCACGCCCCAGTAACGCTGACGCGAGAGGCACCAATCAGGCCTTAAGCCTACCATGGCAGATATGCGTTCTTTGCCGACAGCCGGGACCCACTGTATATCTTGATCGATAGCCTCGAGCAATTTCTTCCTCAAGTCATGCTTATCGATCTGAAGGAACCACTGCCTGGTAGCCCGAAAGATTACCGGATTCTTGCAGCGCCAACAGTGCGGATAGGAATGCTGGCATTTATCCGCCAAAAGCAGTGCCGAGAGTTTATCCAGTTTTTCAATGATGAGCTTATTGGCGTCATAAACATTGAGACCCTGAAATTCTCCTGCTGAAGCATCAAAATTTCCTTTAGGGTCTACCGGCATCAGCACATCGAGTTTATATTTTATTCCGGTAAGATAATCTTCTGCACCGTGACCGGGAGCAATATGCACCAGGCCTGTCCCTTCTTCGCCTGAAACATAGCCTGCCATTACCACCTTACCTTCACGCAGGCCAAAGGGGTGCTCATAAATCAGGCCTTCCAGGTCACTGCCTTTGAGTTCGCGGATCAGCTCATATTTCTCAATACCTGCCTGGGATAAAACCCCCAGCCTCTGATTAGCAAGGATCAAGCTACCTTTATCCGTATCAATATAGGAATAGATAAAATCCGGATGCACTGCTACTGCCACATTAGCGATTAAGGTCCAGGGCGTAGTAGTCCAGATAACCAGGTGGCTTTCCGGATTAAAATATTTATTGGCCTTAAGTTTAAACTTTACGAAGACCGAAGGCGAAGTATGGTCCTCATATTCCACTTCAGCTTCAGCAAGCGCAGTCTCGCATTTATAACACCAGTTCACCGGTTTTAGGCCGCGGTAGACATAACCGGCTTTAACCAGTTCAGCGAAAGAGCGCACAATCCCTTCTTCGTATTCATGGCTCAGCGTCAAATATGAATTCTCCCAATCCCCGAAAACACCCAGGCGCTTAAATTCCTCCTTTTGGATCTCGACGTATCTTAAGGCATACTGACGGGCCTTTTTACGGAATTCTGCCTGGGAAATCTGATGCTTATTAATCTTGAGCTCTTTAAAAAGCTGATGCTCAACCGGCAAGCCGTGGCAATCCCATCCCGGCAGATAAGGCGCATCAAATCCCTGCATGGTCTTGTATTTTACGATGATATCCTTGAGGGTTTTATTTAAGGCATGGCCGATATGGATATTGCCATTAGCGTAAGGCGGTCCGTCATGCAAGACATACCTCTTGCGGGACTCGCCCTTCCTGCAGATAGCTGCGTAGAGATCAGCCTCCTGCCAGGATTTAAGTAATGCTGGTTCGCGCTTAGACAGGTCAGCCTTCATGGGAAAGACGGTATTAGGAAGATTCAGGGTATCTTTATATTCGCTATTGCTTGACATATTTTCCGATAATAAGCTTGAGTTCTTTTTTTATCTTAGCCGGGATAAGCTTCCTCTCTGTTATAATCGCATACTTAAGCGCGTGCTGACAACTACAGTTCCTGGCCTGCGGCATCTCTTTTATAGCAGCGGCCAAGATCTTCTTGGCATTCTCTATATTATTCTTCAGGTTTTTTATAATCATCTCTATAGTCACCGAGGCGTGGCCAGGATACCAGCAGTCATAGTCAGTAATCGCAGCCAGCGTAGAATAGCATATCTCTGCCTCGCGGCAGAGTTTTGCCTCGGCAAAATTGGTCATACCGATAATATCCATACCCCAGCTGCGGTAAAGATTTGATTCGGCGAGTGTAGAAAATGCCGGGCCCTCCATATTGATATAGGTACCGCTATTATGCACTACTACCTTATCCAGGGCCTTTGCTGACTTATAGACCATTGCGCTTAATTCCCTGCAGACCGGATGCGCAAATTCTATATGCGCTACTATGCCTCTGGTAAAAAAAGACATATCCCTGGCATAATTGGTGCGGTCCACAAACTGGTCTACCACCACAAAATCCATAGGCCTAAGCTCTTCTTTAAGGCTGCCGCAGGCACTGACAGAGATAATCCTCTCAACTCCTAACTTTTTCATCCCATAAATATTAGCGCGGTAATTAATCAGGCTTGGCGGAATACGGTGACCTACATCATGACGCGGAAGAAATACTACCTCTTTATCTCCCAAATTGCCGATAATAAAATTACCGGATGGCGCGCCAAAGGGCGTATTTACCTTTACACTCTTAACTACTTTAATTCCCTCAATCTTGTATAAACCGCTTCCTCCGATGATACCGATGCGCCCCATATCTTACTCCTTTGATAATTCTTTTGCGCGTTCCAGGGCTGCCTTGACTGCCTCTTCCAAGGAACTACCTTTATCCAAAAGAGCTAACGCAGCCTCGGTAGTCCCACCCTTAGATGCCACTCTTCTTATCAGCTCTTCGCAGGAGAGATGTTTCTCTATCAAGGTAGAGATGGTCCCCTCTACCGTCCTCTCCGATAATCGCCTGGCCATAACCTTATCAAACCCGATGCTTATTGCGGCCTGCGTTAGTTTCTGGGTGAATTCGTCCTTTTTTGATTCAGCGCTCTCTTTATTTTTGATGTAGTGACAGAAATACGCCGGCCCACTCCCGGAAACAGCTGTTACGGCGTCAATCATTTCTTCTTTATCAAAGGAGATAGTCAAGCCCACATAACTTAATAGTTTCCACGCCAAATCAAGGTCTCCACCATCAGCAAACCTTCCCTTGCATAAACCAGAAACACCCTCGCCTATTTGTGCGGCTAGGTTAGGCATAGCTCTTATAACGCGCGCTTTACCTAACGCCTTCTCAATATACGCAATAGTTATCCCAGCGGCGATAGAGATAACTAGCTTCTCCTTTATATAAGGCCTGATTTCATTTAATACGCCTTCAAAATCCTGCGGCTTTACAGCCAGGATAACCGCATCGGAATTATTCATAAGCTCAGCGATATCTGCGCATGCTCTAACCCAGGAAATACCGATTATCTTTGTAGCATCTTTCTCTAATACCGATACGCTGTAATCCTTCTTTATGCGCTCAGCTATCGCTGAGCCCATATTCCCAAAACCAATTATACCTATTTTTACCTTACTCATCTATCCCCCAAAAATAGCCCTGCCTATCCTGACCATGTTCGAGCCTTCCTCAAGCGCTGCCTCAAAATCGTCGCTCATCCCCATAGATAAAACCGAGAGGCCGCCAATACTATCATAGAGTTCTCTTAACCTCTTAAAATAAGGCCTGGATTCTTGGATATTATCAACTAGCGGGGCAACGGTCATCAGGCCTTTTATCTTTAAATTCTTAAGCCCAGAGATCTCTTTGAAGAATTGAGCCAGGTCCTGCGGGATCACCCCGAATTTAGCAGCCTCAGCAGAAGTCTTTACTTCAACAAGTATATCCTGCGCCTTGTTTATCCTTGCCGCCTGTTTATCGATTTTTTCTGCCAGGCGCAGGCTATCTACAGAATGAATCAGATCGAATATCTCTACCGCCTGCGCTACCTTATTAGTCTGTAAGTGGCCGACCATATGCCACCTGATATTCAAAGAATTAGCGGATTCGTAATTTTGTAACTCCCTGTATTTAGGCAAGGCCTCTTGGACCCTATTTTCGCCAATATCCAGTATGCCGCAATCTAGGGCTTCCCTTATCTGGCCTGCGCTCCTGTTTTTGCTTACAGCGACGAGGGTTATAAGGGCTGGCTCTT
>VGKF01000104.1 GCA_016867175.1 Candidatus Omnitrophota bacterium
CGCTGATGGGCCATGTTGACCATGGAAAGACCTCGCTATTGGATGCCATCAGAAAAACCAAGGTTGCCGAGGGAGAACATGGCGGGATTACCCAGCATATCGGCGCCTATAGAGTAGTTTTGTCGGGAGGAGAGATCACTTTTCTGGATACCCCTGGCCATGAAGCATTCACTGCTATGCGCGCAAGAGGCGCAAGTATCACTGATATTGTAGTCCTGGTAGTGGCTGCGGATGACGGGATCATGCCCCAGACCCAGGAGGCGATTGACCACGCTAATGCTGCGGGTGTACCTATTATCGTGGCAATGAATAAAATAGACAAGCCCCAGGCAAATCCGGATATGGTCAAAAAGCAGCTGGCAAAGGCCGGCCTGAACCCAGAGGATTGGGGAGGTAAGACTATTACCGTGCCGGTTTCAGCCAAGAGCGGAGAGGGTATTGATAATCTGCTGGAGATGATACTTTTGCAGTCGCAGATAATGGAGCTTAAGTCCAACCCTAAGCGTTTAGCTAAGGGTGTAGTAGTTGAGGCAAAATTAAGCAAAGGTAGAGGGCCTG
This sequence comes from Candidatus Omnitrophota bacterium, assembly GCA_016867175.1. Taxonomy (GTDB): domain Bacteria; phylum Omnitrophota; class Gorgyraeia; order Gygaellales; family Profunditerraquicolaceae; genus VGKF01. Next base: position 559 of record VGKF01000104.1, read on the forward strand.
TAGCAACGCTATTAGTGCAAAATGGAACCCTGCGTCTTAATGAAAATATAATCGTGGGTAAATACTATGGAAAGATCCGCGCCATGTTTAATGACCGCGCACAGGCAGTAACTGAAGTGTTGCCTTCTTTCCCCGTGGAGATATTAGGGCTTTCAGGCGTGCCGGATGCCGGAGAGCAGTTCTTTGCCATTGAGGATGAGAAAGAGGCGCGCGACTTGGCTATTTCGCGCCAGGAAAAAGGAAGACAGCAGGATATAAAGAGCGTCCAGAGGGTAAACCTCGAGGGTTTGTATGCCCAAATACAGGCAGGAAAGCTAAAGGAACTCAAGCTCGTAGTTAAGGCGGATATGCAGGGTTCTTTAGAAGCAATAAAGGATATCCTGAATAAACTTAATACCTCTGCGGAGATCAAGCTTACTATCATACATGAGGGAGTAGGAAATATTAACTCCTCCGATATTATCCTGGCAGTAGCCTCGGATGCGCTGATCATAGGTTTTAATGTCACTGCGGATGATCGCGCCAAGGAGATAGCTAATAAGGAAGGGGTGGAGGTCAGGGTTTACAATATAATCTATGAATTAGGCAATGAGATAAAAGCGGCTATGGAGGGTATGCTTGAGCCGAAATTAAAGAAGGTATTTTTAGGCAAGGTTGAGATACGCCAGGTCTTTAAGCTCTCCCGTTCAGGCACCATTGCCGGATGTTTTGTCACCAAAGGCAAGGTGATGCGCTCCTCTTTGATCACAGTGGTGCGCAACGGAGCGGAGGTGTTCGAGGGAAAAATCTCCTCGTTAAAGCGTTTTAAGGATGATGTGCGCGAGGTTGCCGAAGATTTTGAGTGCGGGATTGCCATTGCCGGTTATGACGATTATAAGCCAGGGGATATACTGGAAGTATACGAGATAGAGAAAATAGCACGGACATTGTAACGGAGATCCTATGCATAGCATAGGACGAATCAAAATCTAAGCACCAGAGGTAGATTTTGATTCGGATCCTGAGTATAGCACGTACATTATGAAGAAGCGTATATTAAGCGGGATGAGGCCAACGGGGAAATTACATTTAGGCCACTTAGTCGGCGCCCTGGATAACTGGGTTAAGCTGCAGCAGGAATACGAATGCTACTTTATGATTGCTGACTGGCATGCCTTAATGGGCGAATATGAGCATACCGAGGGATTCTCCGAGGCTATTGTAGATAATGTAATAGATTGGCTAAGTGCCGGCATCGACCCGGAGAAGTCTACGCTTTTTATCCAGTCGCAAGTCCCGCAGCACCTGGAATTAAATATGATCTTCTCCTGCTTTACTCCTTTAGGCTGGCTTGAGAGGTGCCCGACATACAAAGAGCAGCTGCGCCAGATAAAGACGCGCGACCTGCATACTTACGGCTTCCTGGGTTATCCGGTTTTGCAGGCAGCAGATATCCTGCTTTATAAAGCAGATAAGGTTCCGGTGGGAGAAGACCAGCTGCCGCACTTAGAGCTTACCCGAGAAATAGGCCGCAGGTTTAACAGCCTCTATAAAAAAGAGGTTTTTCCTTCTCCGGATGCCATACTCACCCCGGTCCCCAAGCTCTTAGGTTTAGACGGCAGGAAGATGAGCAAAAGCTACAATAATACCATTAACCTTTCTGATTCCGAAGAGATGGTAAGGAAGAAGGCCTCAAGCATGTTTACCGACCCCAAGCGTATTAAGCTATCTGACCCGGGGCATCCAGGAGAGTGCAATGTCTATTCCTATTATGAAGTCTTTGTCCCGGGACGTAAAAAAGAGGTTTATAAGTGGTGCACTGAGGCTAAGCTTGGCTGTACTGATTGTAAAAAGAGGCTAGCCGAGGGCCTTTTAGAAAAACTTAAGCCATTCCATGCCAAAAGAGAAGCCTTCTTAAAAAATAAATCTAAAATAGAGAAGATCCTGGAAGAGGGAAGGGGAAAGGCAACTATTCGCGCAGCGGCGACTATGAAAGAAGTTAAGGCTGCCATGCAGATATGAGTTATAAGATAAAATTAGAGATGTTTGAAGGTCCCCTGGACCTGCTTTTATACCTAGTCAAAAAAGACCACCTCAATATCTACGATATACCCATCGCCAAAGTCACAGAGCAATATCTGCAGTATATAGAACTGATGCGGCTGTTGGATTTAAATATCGCCGGAGAATTCCTGGTGATGGCTGCAACCCTGGTCCAGATTAAATCCAAGATGCTCCTGCCGGCTGAAGAGAGCCAAGAAGTCCAGGAAGAAGAAGACCCCAGGCAGGAGTTAATCAAACGGCTGTTAGAATACGAGAAATTCAAAGAGATTGCCCAGAACCTGCGCGAGAGAGAAGTCAGCCAGCAGGAGATCTTTAAGCGGCCTAAGCTCGATAACAAGGAAGAACAGCAGCCGGTGAGCGGAGAGGTTTATTTTGAGGCCAGCCTATTTGACCTGATCACTGCTTTTTCCCAGGCCTTAGAAGATGTGCCTAAGGAGATATTCTATGAGGTAGTCAAGGATGAATTCACCATTGAAGATAAGGTGCATACCATATTGCACATGATGCTGGTTGAAAATAGCGTGCATCTTTCCAAGCTTTTTAAAGAAGCGAAGAATAAGGTTGAAATCGTAGTTACCTTTCTGGCAATCCTGGAGCTTATCCGTATGAAAGAGATCATTGCCAGGCAAAAAGGGCTCTTTGGTGAAATAGAGATAAGCAGGAATAAAGAAAACATCATACCCTATGACAGAAGAGATAAGACAGGCACTGCTTAAAGGCGAAAAGCCCGCCAAACCCACAATCCTTAACGAACAGGAGACAGAAGAAGAGGCAGTACTTAACCTTTCTTTGCGCCCCTCTAGGCTCAATTCTTTTGTCGGACAAAAAGAGACAATCGATAATTTAAAAATATGCCTTACCGCTGCCAAACAGAGAAAAGAACCATTGGAACACGTTCTGCTCTCCGGCCCTCCTGGCCTAGGTAAAACCTCACTTGCTCATATCATCGCCCATGAGATGGATACTAAGATTACCGCAACCTCAGGCCCTGCTATTGAGCGCGCAGGAGATTTAATCGGCATACTTACTAACCTTGAAAAAGGTGATATCCTCTTTATTGATGAGATTCATCGGCTCTCCAAAGTAGTTGAGGAGTTCTTGTATCCGGCAATGGAGAGCTTCCAGATAGATTTTG
>VGKF01000105.1 GCA_016867175.1 Candidatus Omnitrophota bacterium
CCCCGCAACCGCAAGGATCAACAATATTTTATATAAGAGTTTTCTTTCCATAAATGCTAAGCCTTATCTACCTGCTCCTGTGTCTTTTTGACATAGATAATGCAATTTTTTTCTATCTCCAATTTTACATTTTCATCTACCCGCACTACCACGGTCTTATCCTTGACATTTACTATAGTCCCGTGTATCCCGCCGGTGGTGACTACCTCGTCGTTCTTAGCTAAGGCCAAGAGCATCTTCTGATGCTCTTTCTCCTTTGTCTTCTGCGGCCTGATAATCAAAAAATAAAATACCCCGAATATAAAAACCAGCGGCAGAAGATTTATTAATGAATTGGTTTGTGGCATGATTACCTCCTTTTAAAATAAACTAGTTTTTAGGACTTTTTTACCAGGCTTTTGATAGTCTGTGAAAGCTGAGCTCCGTTTTTAACCCAATACTCCAGGCGCTCTTTCTTTACCTTAATCTCCCCTGTAAGCGGATTATAAAACCCCAGCTCTTCTATAAACCTGCCATCTCGCTGGCAGCGCTCATCGAATACAGAGATACGGAAATGCGGTTTTTTAGCAGGATTCTTGCCTATCCTTCTTAAGCGTATGCGTACTGCCATATTTAAATCCTCCTTAATGATTTGTAGCTGACGCCTGCGAATTTATCCCGAGCTTACGCATACAAGTGCTTAAGCGAGGGAACTATCGCGTTTATGTTTTAAAGTGTCAGAGTATCATAGTATCAAAGTCCTCGGGTTGCAAGGACTTTTTTATGCTAGCCCGTGGCTTTGGCTATGGCTTTGGCCAAAGGAGGCCAAACCATCGCCCTCTGGCTTATCGGAAGCCAAACCACGGACTCTCTAGTCCGAAATTGCCTCTATCATAGCCCTGGCCTTATTCACTGATTCCTGGTATTCTTTATCCGGGCGCGAATCTGCAACGATCCCTGCGCCTGCCTGGATATAAGCAAGATTATCTTTAATAAGTACGGTCCTTAAGGTAATGCAGGTATCCAGGTTACCGGAAAAGCTAAAATACCCCACGCATCCGGCATAGGTGCTGCGCCTGAGATTCTCCAGGGTATCCACTATCTCCATTGCCCGTATCTTTGGGCTTCCGCTGACTGTGCCGGCAGGAAAGGCTGCCCGCAATACATCATAACAGTCGAATCTACTGTCTAGCCTTCCTACTACTTCACTGACCAGGTGCATTACATGCGAATAGCGTTCCACGCGCATGAATTCGGTTACCTTAACCTGCCCTATTTTAGAGACCCTGCCCAGATCATTTCTGCCCAGATCAACCAGCATCAGATGCTCTGCTCGCTCTTTTTTATCGTTAAGCAGCTCTTTAGCGAGTTTTCTATCCTCTTCTTTAGTCTTACCGCGGCGGCGCGTTCCGGCAATAGGCATGGTCTGGACCACCCCATCCTCACAACGCACCAGCATCTCAGGAGAAGAGCCTACTAATGAAAAATTCTTTAACTTTAAAAAGAATAAATAAGGAGAAGGGTTTAGGCTGCGTAACCTGCGGTATATATCAAGAGGCTGTTTTCTGACCTTGGCCTGAAAACGCTGCGACAATACTACCTGGATAATATCCCCTTTTTTAATATGCTCCTTGGCCTTGTTGACTATCTTGCAGAACTCCTGCCTGGTAAAATTAGAAGAGACCTTGATCTTATGCAGCGGCACCTTGGTCTCAAGCCCCTGGCTAAGAAGAGGCCTGCATATCTGGCGGTGTATTGATTCTATCTGTTCTATCGCCTTATTATAAAACCTGCTCTTCATTGCAACGGAGAGGCCTCCTTTTTTAGGGGGGAGCATAACATTGGCTACGATTTTAATGGTGTGGTTTACATGGTCAAAGACCAGTAAATTCTCAGTCAAGATAAATACGCAATCCGGGAGCCTTAAGTCATCCTTGTTCTTATCGGGTAATTTTTCAAAGAACCTGGCCATATCGTATCCGATATAGCCAACTAGTCCTCCGTAAAAACGCGGCAGCCCCTTAATCTCAACCGGCCTAAATCTCTGCATGATATTTTTTATCTCATCTAAGGGGTCAGCGGATGTAACGAACCTGCGCAGTGTATTTTTACGCAGGTCCTCTATCTGGATATTCCTGGCCTTACTATTAAAGACAAGCGAAGGCCGCGTACCTAAAAAAGAGTAGCGCGCAATCTTCTCTTGGCCCTCTACCGACTCCAAAAGAAAGGCATAGTCGCCTGTTTTTATTTTAAGTAGCGCGGAGACCGGCGTATCCAAATCGGCGTTTATCTCTTTATAAACCGGGATGAGGTTGCCTTTTCGGGATAGCTTAAGGAACTCCTTTAGCGAAGGCGAATACATCTTTTAGATAATCCTCCTGTAAAAACATGACCTGTTGCCGGTATGGCAGGCGCCAACCCCCGACTGTCGCACTTTTATAAGAAGGGTGTCCAGATCGCAGTCATAGGCGATAGACTTTACCCGCTGAAAACATCCTGAAGTTGCGCCCTTGACCCAATAATCTTTCCTGGAACGCGACCAGAAACAGGTCTTGCCTAGCTTTATCGTCCTTTTAAGAGATTCCTTGTTCATGTAAGCCAGCATCAGCACTGTACAATCTTTATAATCCTGGATAATAGTTGGAATCAGGCCCTGTTTATCGAATTTTAAATTCTTTAGATCAAGTTTTATTTTTTTGCTCATAGCCGTACACTAACCCCTTTTTGTTTTAAGTACTCCTTGACTTGTTTAACCGTATATTCCCGATAATGAAACAACGAGGCAGCCAAAGCAGCGTCTGCGCCTGCTTCGTTAAGCACTGTATAAAAATGTTCTAATCTCCCCGCGCCTCCGGATGCAATCACCGGAATATTGACTCCTGCCACAATCCTCTTGGTCAACTCTAAATCATAGCCGTCTTTGGTGCCATCATAATCCATACTGGTAAGCAATATCTCTCCTGCCCCAAGGCGAGCTACCTGCTTTGACCAGGTTATAGCGTCTAAGTCTACTGGCGTCCTTCCGCCGTTAATATAGACCTGCCAGCCCTCCGACGCTTTTTTGGCGTCAATCGCAGCTACTATACACTGACTACCGAACTTTGCGCTAGCCTCGGCAACCAATTCCGGGCATTTTACTGCTGCGGTATTTATGGAGACTTTATCTGCTCCGGCATTCAAGAGATTCCTTATATCTTCAAGGCCGCCGATCCCGCCGCCTACAGTAAAAGGCATAAAGATATTCCTGGCTATTTTCTCTACCAGCTCTAGCAGAGTTTTTCTTTTTTCAAAGCTGGCAGTAATATCCAGAAACACCAGCTCATCTGCGCCCTGCTGGTCGTAAGCTAAAGCTACCTCAACCGGGTCTCCGGCGTCTTTTAACCCTAAGAATTTTACGCCCTTGACTACCCGTCCTTCCTTTATATCAAGGCAGGGTATGATGCGCTTGGCCAGCATTATTTGATCTTCTGGTATAAATACTTAGCTAAAAGCTCCCAGGTATGTTTTCCTACCTTGCCGTCTACAGGTATGCCATTTGCCTTCTGAAATGCCCTTATCGCACTCTTGGTTTGTTTGCCCATCTTTCCATCTACTGCCCCGGGATTATATCCGGCGTTTCTTAGGGCCATCTGGATCTGTTTTACGTTAGGCCTGGATTTTACCTCGGCAACTGCCTTGTGGCTGACCACTAAAGAAGGCGCCTCCCTGAGGCTAGCTAA
>VGKF01000106.1 GCA_016867175.1 Candidatus Omnitrophota bacterium
AGCTGAGTTTGGCTTTTGCTGTAATTTTATCAATTTTGTTTTTAGGCGAACGATTAAAAACTTTTGAATGGATAGGTGCAATACTCGTTGTTACGGGTGTATTGGTTATTATTTTTAAATGAACGGCTGCAGATTAGCGAAGTTTCTAACTACAGAATTAGAGCGATGAATTCGAGAGGCAGGTAATTTAAAATTTATAGCAGGTTTTTACCTGGAAGAAGTCTCCCTTTGTGGTATTTTCTGACTGGATATCTCGTAGGTAGGTGAAGGTTACGCTTAGAGAAGATAGGCGCAGGTAAAAATCTCCTCCTATTGAAAACGATTCTCTTCTGCTGCGTTCAATCTCCATGCCGTCATTTTTCTGATTCGCACTCCTCATCCAATTTATAGAAGGACCTGCCTTAAGCTTCTTAGTAAGCTGCCAGCCGAAAAGGCATTGTAGATATAGCTCATTGCCAGGTAAAACTTTTGTAGCCGGATTCTCTGCCCGGAAATAATATTTTGCAGCTGCATCGATACTGAAACGGCCCATCGCCTTATATAAAAAGACTACTGGCCTTATATCGCATTGGTTAGTCCCGTAATTTAAACTTTTCTTTGAATCATACTCCCCATTAGCTAATTTGACGAATAACATCGGTAAGATATCAGCCTGTTTCACGGGAAGAAAGTATCCTACCCCCAGATTAATATCGCCTATGCCTTTTGAGGAGAGGTCGTAGAATCCGCTGTGTACTCCTCCGAAAGGGATGAAGGCCGTTAAAACTAACTCTGGGGTATAGTAACAAAAGCGCAATAGCTCTTCAATTTTTATATAATCATAATTCTGCTTATTGGTTTTTCCTTTTGAGTCAGTTGTTTTGTCAGCGCCATATAGGGATGTGTAAGAGAGAAAGTATAAGCCTTTGGGGGCCCTGGAGCCATCGTAGAAGTTTACTGCCAGGCAAGGGGCAGGAAGGCCAATAGTTAATAAGAATATTAATAAAAATTTAGGCTTTAACATTATATCTATATTCCTTCCAAGGTCTCTATCTTGCCGCTTCTGGCCAGGGTTTTCCTTCGCGGGCAAGTATGGCAGGCGCGCCAGAGATACGCCTGCGTGCCTGGCCTCTTCAAAAACATAGCTTGTAGCGAGAAAATTATTGCGCATAGTAAGCTGGTATGGTGCATACGGGTGAGGATTACCTGCTAATCTGCCTTGATCAATTTTGCATCGCCTGAGTTTCTAATATCTTTTATATCATAAAAAGTAAGGTTATATTTTTCGCATAGCCATTTATATAGGGTTGTTCCGGTATTTCCGGCAGTTCCGGTGACGCCGACATCCTTTATTTCGAAAGATGTTTTTTCTGTTGTTAATATTGTATAGATAAAGAAAGTCATGTCAAGAAATTTGAGCAGGGCATTATGTTACGTTTTTTGGCTTCAAATTATATAATGTATCCAGAATAAAAAAATGGTTGCAAGGGGGGCATATGCCTCTTGAGGTTAATGCAGAATTGATTCCATTACCTAAGAAAGAATTAGAGAGGGCGTTTTTTAACCAAGATAAGCTAAGATTTTAGTTGACAAATCAATAAAATAGTGTATACTTGCTTCAGTAGTAGTAAATAAGGGAGTAGAAATCTTGTGCCGTAAGGTAGGGAAGAACTCGCCTTACGGTTTTTTTGTTTCTGCCGTTATTTACTATCTGTAAAAAAAATATCGAAGAAAGGAGGGTAGTGAATAATGGCAAAAGGCAAAGTAAAGTGGTTCAATAACCAGAAGGGTTATGGGTTTATTACTCCTGAATCAGGCAATGATGTATTCGTGCATCATAGCGCGATTCAGGGTGAAGGCTATAAGTCTTTAGAGGAAGGCCAGGAGGTCGAGTTCGAAATCACTCAGGGTCCCAAAGGCGAGCAAGCTACAAACGTAGTAAAATTATAACCTAAGAAAAGCAATAAGGCCCGGTTTTTATAAAGCCGGGCCTTATTTTTAAGGAGGTTCACATGCATAGCGGTAAAGTTAAGAAGTTAGTGCGTGAGCGCGGTTTTGGTTTTATCAGCGACACAGACGGCAGAGAGGTGTTCTTTCATCAGAGCGGACTGGTTGGCGTTACATTTGACGTGCTTAAGGAAGAGCAGGACGTAGAATTTGATATCGAGCAGTCACCTAAGGGCCCGCGCGCCATCAACGTGCACGCTAAATAATAAAAAGCGGAGTTTTTAATAACAAATAAAGCCGGCTAGTAAGCCGGCTTTATTTGTTAAGGGATTAATCCAGCGTTACTTTAATTAGGTTATTCTCTTTAGCCAGGGAGAGGAAAAGGCTGCGTTTCATCAAGAAACGCTTGGCTTCTATATTATCGCAGATATCTTTCGCATTAAATCTTACATTTTGGATAGAATAACTCCCAAATTCTTTCTTTCTGCGGTTGGTAAATTCCACTATTATTTCTTTTTTAGCAAAGGACGTCTTTACGCTTAATGTAGAGCTATCTCTGAATTGAGCGCGGGTAAGCTTGGGCTCAATGACCAGGTCGCCGTATTCGCCCCTTACTCCAAAAGCCTGCGTCAGCAGCGTAAAGATAAACCAGCTGGCTGAGCCGGTAAGATAACTGTACATTCCTCGGCCCTGGGCATTGAAATATTCCGGCAGGCAGGGGTATATTTTTGAATTAGGGGTATCAAGGGCCATTTTACAGATAGAATTCATGACTTCATAGCCTTCTTTTACAAGGCCCTGTTTATATAAGGCGTAGGCGAACATCACGCACATATGATTGAAGAACGCACCGTTCTCTTTGTCTCCGTATATAAAAGAAAAGGCGCGGCCTAAGTTAAGCTGCTCTTCTTTAAAATCGGTATTCAGATGAAAACCGCCAAGCTTACGGTCTTTGAGGTACTTTTTGACGTTCTTAATCAAAGAGTCGGCCTGTTTTTCTGTGGCGATACCCGCTAATAGCGGAAAGACCTGCCCAGCAAGGGTCATACGTATTATTCCGCCGATATTGCCCTCTATTTTTTTCTTATGGTTATCGTAATAACCGTTAAAAAATCTTTCTTTAAGCCAGGCATTTTTACGTATATGGTTATGCATCCAGCCAGCCTTATCTTTTAGGTCGCGGGCCAGCTTATTTTTATCAAGGTTTATTTTTTTGCCTGAGATCTTTCCTTTTACGCTCCGGAAATACTTTTCTAAGATCTTGCGTTTAGCCGGTACTTTAGAATAATCTATTTTTTGGCTGGTGAGGGTATCAAAAAGAGGCAGTGCCTCTTTTAAGATAGCTATTTTTTCCCCTGGCAGCCGCTCGATTATCTCTGCCAGGGCCTTTAAATTCTGCGCGTACATAGAGCTAAAGGCTACGCTCTCGCCGTGCTCTCTTGCCATATCCAGGCCGTCGTTCCAGTCTGCGCCTTCAAGAAGAATAAAATTATGCGCACCGACATTAAAAAACTGTACCAGGTTTTCTATTAGCAGGTGCTCCAGGATAGTGCCTTTATATATCCGGCCGGAGCTGGTTTTAAGCCGGTTTCCTTCTTTGGGGTCCCAGTTTAAATCCTGCTCTTTGCTTCTAGCTGATTGCCTGTCTTTAAAATAGGCAGCCTGTTGCAAGAGA
>VGKF01000107.1 GCA_016867175.1 Candidatus Omnitrophota bacterium
CTGCGTTTATCTCTCCTTTAATCTGCGCCACAGAATTAATCACCTTCGCCGGGATTCTGCACTCTTTAGCCATTATCTTAGGGCTTGAGATACCGCTTGCACTCATCTTGGGGCATAGCGGAAAGATCAATCTTGCTTATGCCTATAGTTATTCAATAGTGGTTTTAGCCGGATATTTTATCTTCTCTGCCTGCGGCTTTGCCTTAAATGGATTTACCCTTAACGAAGGCTTCTCTTTTGCCCTCTCTGATTTAATCTGGTTTGTGGCTGTGGTCGGCGTAACCGTTGGCGCAGCTTTCGCCGCAGTTTTAGGCATCAAGCTTTACCTTAAGCTCAAAGAAATGGGCCTCCTGGATTCTCCGGCGCCTGCTTCTGAAGAGGAGGCTGAATCCGGAAGCCGGCTTACTATAGGAAAAGTCATATTCTGGATTTTTGCCATAGCCTTTATCGGCCTAATGTTCTATCTTGGTTTCTCTTCGCTTTTTGAGTCAGCGGGCTTGCCGGCAGCCATTATGATGGCGCCCTTCTTTATGCTGCCAGGCAAAGGTAAGGATTGGTTGGATTTCGACTCAGAAGATACAGTAGAGTTGCTCAAGATGGCCTATAGGTTAGAGAGTAAAGCTGCGGAGCTATCGGAGCTTGCAAGAATGATAAAAGAAGCAGTTAATAAAAAGTCGCTAGGAGAAAAGAGTTTCTTGCACGATGAAGTTAGGGCAGCTTCCGATGCCAAGCGCTATGAAGCGCTGGCTAAGGAGTTGTATGATAAGGCAGCCGCCCTTAGAAAAAAGATCTCAGATATCCCGCGAGACGCTGCCTCAGACGGTACAAGCAGGCAGGATGTGAACATAATGGTTAACCGGGTCCAGCTGCTGCATAACAGGCCGATTAATACCTGGAAGGATATAGATTTAGAAGAGGATGCTCAGATGCGCGAGGCATTAAGATTATATCCCGGCTTAGAGGATAGCTTAAAAATGCTACGCGCAAAGGGGGTGCGCTTTGTGCGCGCTCCTTCCGGCTTAATCGACAGGGTAGTGAATTACTCCTTTGAGTCGGTTATTTATATCATTATTCCGCGCTTTGCCCCTGCCTCTCAAATTTACCATGAAGTTATAGCAGTAAGTAACCCAGGGATGTCGCACCAAGATGTCCTTTGCATAGAGGCATCATCTCAAGGATCAGCAGGCAAGTCCTTAACAGTAAAATCTGCCTTAATCAAAGCCTCTACCGTACTGCTATCCCTGGCTATGATAGGGTCTGCTATCTGGCTAGGTTTAATAGCCAAGTGGTGGGAATTTGACAGCGCATATTTCATCATCTCACTGGTCAGCTATATCAGGCTTTTCTTACTGCTGGGCCTGGTGGTCAGGTTCTTCAGCGCCTTTGTGCTTTATAAGCCTTATGCCGCAAAAGAGTATTACCCTAGCGTCTCTGTGATTATTCCCGCTTATAACGAAGGAGAGGGGGTTGGCCTGACTATTGAAAAGGCACTCGGAACCGGGTATCCCTCCGATAGAATAGAGGTCATTGCCATCAATGATGGTTCTAAAGACGATACCTTAGATGTAATACGTAGGACTGCTACAAGATACCCTGGGCAGGTTAAGGTCATATCTTTTGAGCAGAACAGGGGAAAGCTCCATGGTATGGTCTGCGGGATAAAAGAGGCCATCGGAGAAGTCGTTATTTTCGTAGACTCGGATTCCTACATTGACCAGGGCTCTATCTATCAGCTAGTACAGCCTCTGACTGATGAAAGGATAGCTGCTGTCTCCGGGAGGGTAAGGGCGCATAATACTGGGGATAACATACTGGCTTCAATGCAGGATGTCCGGTATTACATTATGTTTAAAGAAAAGGCCGCGGATAGCGTTTTCGGGACTGTCGGCTGCGCACCAGGCTGCTTCTCGGCATACCGCAGGGAGATAGTTTTAGGGGTCCTCGATGAGTTTGCCGGGGTCAAAGTCACCTGCGGAGAGGATAGGACGCTTACCAACTTAGTCTTAAGGCTGGGCAAAAGGGTAGTCTATCAGTCTACGGCAACCGCTTCTACTATTGTCCCGGAGAAGCCGAAACAGTTTATCAGGCAGCAGATTCGCTGGCAGAGGTCATGGGCATACGAGGGGCTCTTTGCCGGCCGCTTTATGTGGAAGAAAAACCCTATTGCCTCCTTCTTGTTCTATTCTTCTTTTGTACAGCCTTATCTTATGCCTCCGCTGATTATCTTTGCTGCCTTCTGGGAGCATTTTATCATAGGCAATAATATCTGGGTGGTAGTCTATGGGCTATGTTTACTGCCGGCAGTGCTCTCCTTATATTACTTGCACAAGGAAGAAAGGCCGCATTTCCTGCATTATATGTTGTTCACCTATTTCGAGGTGCTCGTTCTTTACCCGGCGGCTTATTACTGTTTTGCTACCAGGACGCGTAATGTCTGGGGCACGCGCGAGAAGGGAATAGCCAATCAGGGGAGGCCCTCAGTATTCTTTAGGGTTAAAAAGGCCTTAGTTGCATCCTGGGATAAAATCGCAAAAAAATTCAGCAGGTTCTCATTTAGCGGCATATTCTCTAAAATATGGTCTAAGATAATAAGAATAGCCCTGATCACGCTTATTTTATATCCGCTGTTATTCTCCGCATGGTCTACTTTCAGCCCGCATATCAACAGGGCTTTTGTTTATGCCCAGGAGGCCAGCGCTTATTATAGTTGGCACGATGAGCCTTACGATACGCTCGGGAGCAGCCAGGGCTGGGACCTGCCTTCTGGATGGGGTATTGATGAGAGAGGTTATGGGGTATATCCCGAGACGCAGGCATCGCTACGCATAGCAGGGCCGGGCATCGCTTCCTGCGACCCCGTTGATATAGGCCCGCAGGAAGAGTTTGTCCTGCAGTTTATGCTGGATATTATTGAATTGGATAAGGGCAGCATAAATATTTATATAGATGAATATGCCCGGGATGGCGAAGGCTTGAGGCTTTTAGGCCATAATCTTTATGCCGATTTTCAGGCCCCGGATATAGCTTACATAGTTGAAGAGTATAATCCTTCCAACCCCGAAGTGGATGCGGCAAGTATCAGTATAGAGGTCCAGGGAGAAGGCGATATAGAGGCTTACATTGACGGCGTGCGCCTCTCCAGGGTTGATACCGATAGCCAGGCCTATGATTTTCTTACCAGTCCCCACGTGGTCTTTAGGTTTGATGACGGCTGGGATTCGCAGATACAAGCTGCGCGCGTATTGGATGAGCATGGGTTTAACGGGGTATTTAATATTATCCCCGGCCTGCTTGAAGATAGCGACCCGCGCTTGAGCGTCGGATTTTATAGCCCTGAGTATATGTCGCTGAATGATGTAAGGGCATTGGAATTAGGGGGTAATCAGATCGGCGGGCATACCATAAACCTGCAGGAGAATACCTCAGCACTCACCGATGCTGATATGTTCCTGCAGATTGTAGGGAGCGCAGATTTCTTGAGGCTCTACGGTATAGACGTAACCACATACGCTGCCCCGGAGTTTTATTATGATTACAGGGACCAAAGGATTGTCTTTAGGCATTTTCCTTCATTCCAGATAGGCCCGAGC
>VGKF01000108.1 GCA_016867175.1 Candidatus Omnitrophota bacterium
GCGGCGCTTACCGGGCAGCTAGTTTTTTCTACCTTGCATACCAATGACGCTATATCCAGCATCACCCGCCTTATAGACATGGGGGTAGAGCCTTTTCTGGTAGCCTCAAGCCTGGTAATGTTATGTGCTCAGAGACTTTGCAGGAAGCTCTGCCTGAAATGCCGCAAACCAACAGATGTGCCGCAGGCATTTCTAGAAAAGATCGGTTTTAAAGAAAAAACAACGTTTTACCAGGCCCAGGGATGTAAGCATTGCAATAACACTGGTTTTCATGGTAGAATAGCTATCTTGGAAACGTTGCTGATTGACGACACTATACGCGAGATGATCATAGAAAAGAAATCACTGGATGATATAAAAAAATACGCTGTCGAAAAGTGCGGAATGATGACATTAAGGGATGACGCCTTTATAAAAGTAAGGGAAGGCACTACCACTTTGGATGAGGCCATAAGGATAACTACGGAGGAATGATGCTTAAGGCCGGTTACCATGTATTGTTAATTAATGATGACCAGGCAATGACCAAATTTTTTAAGGAAAAGCTGATGCTTAACGGCGGTTATTCCGTGGCAAGTGAATCGAGCGTAAACTCGGGGCTGGATACCTTCACGCACAGCAGTTTTGATGTAGTAATAGTTAAACTTAATCTTTCTGGTAAGGAGGGAGAAACGCTGATTAGGGAATTGAAGAGGGTAGACCCCGACTGTATAATTATTGCCTATTTAAACGTAGTGAATCCGGAAATCCTTAAAGAGGTTTCCCGTTTAGGTGTTTATGAGGTTATTAGTAAACCGGTTAATCTGGATAAGTTACTTTTTTTGATTAAAAAGGGCATAGATTTACATTTATTGGCCGCTACTCATCGTAGGCTCGCCCACAGTTTTAAAGAGCAGAACGCTACTCTAGAGAAGCAGAATATACTCCTGGCTAAGAGAATAGAAGAGTCTACCAAGAACCTGGCCAGGCTCTATGAAGATTTACGCCAAACCTACATGCGTACCATTAGGGTATTGGCTCAGGCTATTGATGCCAGGGACCATTATACCCACAGCCATTCTGAGAACGTAGCCAGGTATGCGGTAGCTATTGCTTCTCAGATGGGCTTAGGCGCTAATGATTTAGAGGTGATACGCGAGGCCTGCGAACTGCATGATTTAGGCAAAATCGGAGTAGAGGATTCCATATTGGGCAAGACTTCTGAGTTGACAGAGGCGGAGTGGGAGCAGGTCAGGAAACATCCCATCATAGGGGCGCAGATCCTAGAACCCCTGACCTTCTTAAACGGGGTGATAGAGCTAGTAAGGCAACACCATGAGCATTATGACGGATCAGGTTATCCTGAGAAACGCAGCGGCGGAAATATTCTCCTTGGCGCACGTATAATACACGTAGCGGACGCATATGAAGCAATGCGCTCGGCGCGTTCCTACAGAAAGACCCCCCTTTCTAAAGAAGATGCCGTTACAGAGATTAGGGTTAATTCAGGTAAGCAATTCGACCCCGAGGTAGTGACAGCGTTGCTGAGCGTAGTAAATACTTTTTAAGGATTGAGTTAATAAGGAGAGGCCAGTGGTTACTTATCAATATAGCGCAAAAGATAAATTTGGTCATAATGTAAGCGGAATCCTGGAGGCAGCGGGTGAGACTGAGGCTGCTGAACTTCTGCATAATAAAGAGATGACAGTTCTTTCTATACAACAGACAAAAAGCAGTCCCTTTAGGTTAAAAGATAAGAAGATAAAGCCTGATGACTTGGTAGTTTTTTCGCGCCAGCTAGCTACTATGGTGGATACCGGCATACCCTTAGTGCAGGCCTTAGGGATACTGGGAGAGCAGATTGAAAATCCAAACTTTAAGAAAGTGGTTTTGGGTGTGCGCCAGGATATAGAGGCGGGAATGAACTTCTGTGAGGCGCTCTCAAAGCACCCCAATGTATTCTCCGAACTTTTTATTAATATGAGCAAGGCCGGAGAGGCATCGGGAATGCTCGATGAGGTGCTGGATAGACTGGCTACCTACTTAGAGAAAACTGCTGCCCTGGCCAGAAAGATCAAGGCCAGCATGGTCTATCCGATAGTGGTTGTGAGCATGGCTATTTTAATTACCGCAGTGCTTCTTTTGAAGGTAGTGCCTACTTTTAAGGGCATATTTGAGATTTTGGGAGGCCAACTGCCGCTTCCTACGCGCATTTTAATCGGGGTAAGCGATGCATTGGGCAGGTATTTTATTTTTATGGTAGCAGTGATAGTCCTGCTTGTTTTTCTTTTTAAGAGATACGCCAGTACTGAAAAGGGCCGCTATAATATAGACGCTAAGATTTTAAAGGTTATGATTATAGGCCCTCTGGTGCGTAAGATAGCAGTAGCCAAGTTCTCCCGCACCTTCTCAACTTTAGTCAAAAGCGGTGTTTCTATATTGAATGCCTTGGAGATTGTAGCTAAGACCTCCGGTAATAAGGTAATAGAAAAAACAATATTGGACTGCCGCAGTTCTGTGCGTGACGGAGAGCCAATCTCAAAGCCCCTTTCCAAAAGCAATGTATTCCCGCCCATGGTAGTGCGTATGATTAACATCGGCGAACAGACCGGCCAGCTTGAGAAGATGCTTTCTAAGATTGCCGATTTCTACGATGAACAGGTGGATGCAGCAGTCTCAGGGTTGACCAGTTTGATAGAGCCATTAGTCATTTGTTTTTTAGGTATAGTCATCGGTGGCATTGTTATTGCCCTGTTCCTGCCGATATTTAAAATAACTGAGTTAGTGGCCAGGTAGCGAGCTTTAAAACAGGCAGCTAACCCTCTTAAAAAATAAGGGGTTGCGTTTCTACTTAATTTACCTAAAAAAACACTTGACAATAGAGCCCTTTTTTGGTATAAACTACTTCTCCCTTGAATAGGGGAAAGGTTGTAAGCCAATTATTGTGAAAGCAATAAGCAGCAGCATTGACAAACCCGGATAAAGAAACTCCCGACTAGAAGACGCTTAAGTTAAATTTAGAGGCGTCCCAATGTTTGCGGGACGCCTTTTGTTTTGCCGGCTCTTACAGATGAGCAAAACATCCCGAGCCTACGCAGTACTTTTCGAAGAAAAGTACAAGTGTTTAGGCGAGGGAGAAGAAAGATTTTATCTCCCCAAGGGGGGACTGTTCTTTCGATAATTTGGATAGCCAAGCGAGCGCAAGAAATACACTGCATTTCTTGCGCGAAGTCCTGTGCGATAGCACAGGACGAGGCCTTGAAGGCATGTAAATGCCTTAAGGTCAATTTTTGAGGAAAAGAAAAAAGAATCATTAGAGCCTTTATCCAAATTTTCCTAGATTTTCGGAGAGTTTGATCCTGGCTCAGAGTGAACGCTGGCGGCGTGGATTAGGCATGCAAGTCGAGCGATGGTTTTTTGGAAGGGAGTGTCCCCGCAAGGGGATGTTTCTGGAAGAAGGGCCAGAGCGGCAGACTGGCGAGGAACACGTAAGTAATTTACCTCCAATTCGAACATAGCCTTACGAAAGTGAGAGTAATATTCGATGTGTCCTGTTTTCCGCAGGGAAAACAGGATAAAGGTGGCTCGCAAGAGCTATTGTTTGGAGA
>VGKF01000109.1 GCA_016867175.1 Candidatus Omnitrophota bacterium
ATCTTTTAGTCTGGCTGCGCGCCCCCGGGCTCACTACCACTAAGCGGTCAGATGGCTTTATCCCCGCTGCCTCAAGGCCGGCCTCAATATAGCTTTGCTCTTCCCTGCCGATATAAAGAACCTTCTGGACAATATCTAAAGAATGGATATCCCGAGTTTTAAATTTTATGCTCTGCACTTTATAGAGGTGCCTGGCCTGCATATGTTTTATGCTTTTAGGCAATGATAAAAAGGGGGAGATCTTGTATCTTACAGGAAGAAATGCCCCAAAAAAGCTATTGCGTAAGTCTGCTACCAGGTCAAAACCCTCTTTCATAAGCCCCATAAATAGCCCTATCTTTTCTTTCAGCCCGGAATACTTATCATAGACAATTACCCTCTCTACCGCAGGGTTATTCTGGAATATCTCAGCCGGCCTTTTAGCTACCATCACCGTAATCTTGGCCTCCGGGAAGTGCTTACGCAGATAATCCAGTGCCGGCAGGGTAAGGATAACATCGCCTATATTACTAAGAGTAATAAAAAGTATCTTCATCTCTTAAGCTTTGAAGTTATTTACTGCTTCCAGTATATCCTCCGGGGTTATTGCCTTCATACAAAGGTTATCTTTGCAATGCAATTCGTAACAAGGGATTTTACAGCCCTTATCTTTTCGTATAATCACTACGTTTCTTATAGGATAGGGTCCGGTTATACCGGGATGCGTAGGGCCGAAAAGGGCAATGATTCTTTTTGTCCCTATTGCGTTTGCAATATGCAAAGGGCCTGTATCTGCGGTAATAAAGAGGTCGGTCTTCCTACAGAGCGCGCCTAATTGCTTAAGGCTTAAAGCCCCGCAGGCTATAATCGACTTGGCCTGCATCAAACCCTGTATCTCTAAGGCTAAGGCAAGATCAGAGACATCCCCGGTAATTATAACCTTGGCCTTAAATTTTTTTATCAGAGCGTCTGAAAGCCTCGCCCAGTATTCTTTAGGCCAGCGCTTAGGGCCCCAATTACCTCCTGGATTTATCGCCACCAGAAAATCTCCCTTTACTACCCCTTTTTTATTTAGAAAATCTTCTACAAATTCTTTATCAGAGTCGCTCAGGAAAAACTCAGTAAACCTATCTTCAACCCTAAGCCCTGCCTGTTCTATGATATTAAGATAGCTGTCGATACGGTGAAGCGAATCGGGTTTGGGTGGTTTTATATTCTTAGTCAGGAGAAAGCTGCGTTTTTTAGTGCGGTATCCTATACGCTCGGGTATCCCGGCTAGGCGACAGAGCAAGGCACGGCTAAAAGAACGGTGCAGCAGGAATGCCGTATCAAACCTCTTGCTCTTTAGCAACTGTACAAACTTTAATTTAGCCAAGGCCCCGCGATGACGGTCCTTTTCATCAAAGATAATTATTTCATCGAGGTGCGGGTTATCTTTTAGAACCTGATAACATCTGCTAGGAACCACACAGGCCAAATAACTACCTGGGTAATTACGCTTTATATTTCTGATTACTGCGGTAGAGAAAAGTACGTCTCCCAGCCAATTTACGTTAAAAATCAGTATGCGCTTAGTCTGCATCGCGGTGTTCTTTTATAAAGGTATATATGCCGCTGGATTCCACCCAGAAGACGAACAAATTCCCGGCATTTGAAGAGATACGCAACCTCTTTAAAGCAAAGATATCCCGGCTGGAGAATCTCTTCCCGGGAGATGTGGTTACCGCCAGCTTATACCCCGCCTCCCTTACCAGGCATTTTATCCTCTCGTTAAACCTTCCTTCCGGATAGCTGAATAAAACAATCTTCTCCCCCAACTTATCCTCTAACGCTTTCTTGGAATCAAAGATCTGCCTTTTTACTTCCTCTTCAGATTTTAGGTTAATCAACGGCTCCGGGCCCATACAGTGGCTGCCGAAAGTAATCAGCCCTGAGCTACGCATCTGGTTAACCTCCTGCCAGCTTAACCTATCCTGCTGAGGCCTGCCTATTTCATTGATGATAACAAAGACAGTTGCCGGGAGGTTATATTTTTTCAATATAGGAAAGGCGTATGTATAATTATCCCTGTAGCCGTCATCAAAGGTAATAGCTACGCTGCGGGCAGGCACAACCTTGCCCTCTTCTATAAAAGATAATAAGGATTCCAGGGGCACTACATTATAGCCAAATTTTTTTAAAAAAAGCATCTGTCGTTCAAAGACTTCCGGGGTAATGCTTAGCCTATTTGCCTTTTGTGCTTGCGGGCTGACTGAGTGGTACATCAATATAGGAAATACATAATTTCGTTTTACAAAATTATAAGACAATGTAAAGGCCAAAAAAATTATTAGCGTACCAGCGATTAATAATTTGCGCTTAGGCATTCTAGATATAACCTTTCTGTCTCAAGGACCATCTCTGCCAAAGAGAATCTTTCTCGTATAAGCCTCCTGGCTGCATACCCCAGGGCCATAGCCCTTTCAGGGTCATTCAGTATTTTTAATATTGCGGCTGATAAAGCAAGGGGGTTTGCCGGCTCAAAAAGTAACCCATTTTTACCATCTTGTATCAAGCTTTTTATCCCTCCCACATCCGAACCGATAACCGCTAAGCCCGCTGCCATAGCCTCCATCAGGCTTAATCCCAACCCTTCTTTAAGCGAAGGCAACACAAACAAGTCCATAATCGGCAGTATCTTGGATGTATCTAAAACCGAGGGCAGAAAAAATACGTTCTGCTCTATATTAAGGCTTTGCGCAAGCGCCTGAAGCTCTTTCTTTATCTTTCCATCCCCCACAATAAGTAACTGCGCCTGCGCTATCTTTTCTAATACTAACTTCATCGCCTGAATAAGATAGATATGCCCCTTAACCTCTGAAAGCCTGGCTACGATACCTACTACTGGCCCTGGGCCAAGGCCGAGGTTACGCTTGGTATCGCTTTTAAAATTGTGGTCATAATCCTTAAACCTGGAGGGCTCTACCCCGTTATGCACAACCTTAATATTTTTTGGCTTTACCCCGAAATCAATTACTAAGTGCTCTTTTACCTGTTCGCTTATGGCAATAACCCTCCTCCCCCAACAGGGAAATATCCGGCGGATAAGTCTTTTCTTAAAGAAGCCGTGACAGGTGGATATGTGCGGCTTACGGGAAAAATATTCAAGAAGAGAACCCAGGACTGAAGTTACCCGAGTATTAGAATGTAGTATATCAATATCTTTTTCTTTTATATAACTTAAGGATCTACGCAGGCTGCTTAAGATCTTAATGATATTAGCCTCGGATTTAGTATTTATGGGTATGGGTAAATAAGATACGCCCTCTGCGCGGAATCTCTCTACTAATTCTCCCCCGCTCGATGCGACATAAACGCTATGGCCCCTCTCTTTCATACCCCGAGCTAAAGAAAGGACGTAGCTTGAGATACCTCCGATATTAAGGTGGTTGGTCAGGTATAATATATTCATTTCAACAGTTTATCGATGGCCTCCAAGACCTCCTGCGGCTTTATCAATTCCATACAGCGGGCAGACTTACATTTTGATTTATAACAAGGGCTGCAATCCAGATCTTTATTGAGCACCAGGTATTTCTTATTAGGAAAAAGATGCCT
>VGKF01000110.1 GCA_016867175.1 Candidatus Omnitrophota bacterium
GCGCAGATGAATAAAAAATTGATTAAAAAATATTGTGATCTTGATAGCGAGGCAGGAGAATTACTGAAAATGGCTATGACTGAATTGGGATTATCTGCAAGGGCCTATGATAAGATACTGAGAGTAGCAAGAACAATTACGGATTTAGCTGGTTCAGAAAACATCTTGGCCGAACACATTTCAGAGGCAGTACAATACAGGAGCCTGGATAGGTAGTATTAATAAATACTTTCGAGTAACTTTAATTTTACATCTGCGGCTTGTATGGTTTTGTTTTGCCTTTCTGAACTTTACCTAGAAAGGAATCTAGCAATTCGCCGGCTTCTTCTAGACTGGCAAGCAAATCTCTTTTTCAAGCTTTTCATGCGTAGCGGTAAAGCCTTACAGGTAATTATTGGCTATTATGGTTTACGGTGCGCTTCTAATAATCTTAAAAATTCCGGGTTTACCTGGTAACCAAACTTGGTTGCTAAGTCTAAGTGCTTAATAGCCAGTGCGTATTCATTTTCTTTATAATAAACTGCGGCTAAATTATTATGCACTATAGCGGCCCTGGGGCTTATCTGGAGCGCTTTTTGATAGGCAATAATAGACTCCTTATTATTGCCTATATTTTGATAAGCAACCCCTAAATTAATGCATGCCTCTAAGAAATCCTGCTTTAGCTCTAGCGCCTTGCGATAAGAAGAAATAGCCTCCTTATTTTTACCTAACGCCGCATACGCGTTACCAAGGTTAAAATACGCCTCTGTAAACTTGGGATTTACTTCTAAGGCTTTTAGGTAATAAGACGCTGCCTCGCCTTTGTCCCCCATATCAGAATAAACAACACCCAAGTTATTATATGCATTTGCATCTTTGGGTTTAATTACCAACGACTTATTCAGTTCTTCTATGGCCCTTACGAAGTCACCTTCAATGCGGTATATATCACCCATCTTATTATGCACGCTCGCGCTCCCGGGGGAAATTTTTAATTCCTGGCGCCAAAATCTTTTAGGATCCCTCCAGTCTTCATTTCTTAATATGGTGCGTAAAGCATACCCGGCTATTATCAAAACAAGGAGAAACAATATTTTATTTCTTAATCCCGACCCCCTGGAGGCGTATCTATCGTAAATAAGGGCAGAAAAGAGGCTTAAGGATAAGGAGGGCAAGTAAAGATACCTCTCTGCTATCATCCAGCTTATGGGGATTGGGCTAAAGGTAGGGCTGATAAATAAAATAAAAAATACTAGTACAAAGAACAATATCTTTTCTTTTTTAAATATGGGGATGAGACTGAGAATAAACACAAACAGGAGTATTACCTCGCAGCCAAGAAGGATGCCGGAAGCAATTATTGGTTCATGGTAGAGGGTAAGCTTAAATGGCCAAAAGAGAAGGCCTAAGTTTGAGAATAAAGAGTGGGCCACAGTAAGAATTGGGTTATTCCATGCCGGCTCTACCCCCGGGCCTCCGGAGAGAAGATTAACTCTATGTATAAGCTGAAATCTTATAGCAGTGAACCTTATCCCTGCCAGGATAAAGAATGGCAGCCAGAGCCTCCAGTTCCTGCGCGCCCTCCCCAGGGTAAGATCAAGCAGGATAAGCAAGAAAGGGAAAAGGTAGTAGGTGTAATAACGTATGGTCATGTAGTAGAAGATGAGCAGGACAAACAGATAGGCTATTGGCTGTAAGCGCTTGGCCTCTTTTACCGCGCGCTGATAGAGCAGGGTATTACCCAGGGTGAAGGCGAATAATATAAGATAGGGCTTCCCGGAGATCCAGGATACTGCCTCTGTATGTATGGGGTGAACCGCAAAGATAAGCGCTCCCAGGAAGCTCGGCTCTAAGCCAAAGAATATACTTAAGAAGAAGAAGGCCAGGATGGTATTGAGCGCATGCAGCAGTACGCTGGTGAGGTGATAGGTAAAGGGGTTATGGCCTGCGATCAGAAGATTTAGGGAATTAAGCAGGCTTGCAGGTTCCATCCAGAAACGCCAGGGGAAGAGCAGCTCGGGATTCCTAGCTATAGCCGGGATATCGTCGGAGATAAAGACCCCGTCAAGTGAGTTGAAGTATACTAAAAAACAGGCAGTAAACAGAATAACTATTATAAACCTTCTGTTAAGTGAGCCTGTTTTATTAATCATTAAGATAAGACAAGCCAGAGATTGGTTACGGGTTTTTATTATTCGCTTTAGGCAGATTAGAAGCTATTTGCACAAAATTAGCTATCTCGCGCTTATCCTGTTCTTCAATCTTAATAAAACAAATTCCTAAGCGATAAAGGTCTTTATCTACCATAGTGTTATACCGTACTTCTCCGGTTATTGATACTGGACCGTAAAAACTGACGTCTTCCTTGATAATCTTAAATAGCGTAAATCTCATCAAAAGAATACTAGATTGAGGCAAAGAGTAATTAGTTAATACGGCCATGCCCCCTTCGCTTAGGTCTACCATAGTGGCCTGTATCTCCTTGTCTGCAGTAAGCATACGCACAGATAACGGTTCATTAGCCCTATAGACTACAGTAAGGCTGACTCTTGCCCTTCTAAAGTGCCTTTTTTTCTTCTCCTGAATATTCGTTATCCATAATCTAGCGCGATTTAACAAGGATAGGATTTTAGAAATTATTTTATTTGGCTTTATTTTGCAATTTTGCTTGGCGATAAAGCTCTTCTAAACGACTTAATATCTGCTTTAATAAAGATAGGCACTCAACGGTATTGCCCTGCTCTGTAGATTGAGGCTTTTTGACAACGTTTCGCTTCTGCCTCCAACGATTAAGCCCTTCCCTGGCTCCTTCTTCTTCCTTTAATACCAGGAAGTCTATATAGCTAGAGAGCTTATTTCTATCGGCCTGTTGCAGGAAATCAGTAAAGAAAATACCCAGGCCGTAATATTTAACTGGGCCTTCTTCTCTAGTCAAGCTAGACCTGAAGACGCTTCCCTTACACCTTATCCCTCCAGCTAAAGAACTATCTTTACCATAAATAGGGATACTTAGCCCTATTTCTAACCCCGCGCCCAAAGGTATCTCTTTCGTTGTTTCAACATATGCACCCAAGCGGCTGATGTTCTCTGTCTCGCCAGTTATCTTTATATCCCCATAAGAGATCTTTATGGGTAATTTTACTCTTATTCTTTTCTCTTTTCTTTTTTCTATACCCTTAGTCATAACATTATTTCTTTATTAAAATTTTATCAAGGCCAGGGTCTCTGAGCGGGTCTTTTCATTCTCTTGAAAGATTCCCCTGACCGCAGAGGTTACCGTAAGTGTCCCCGGCTTTTTTACTCCGCGCATAGACATACACATATGCTCTGCCTCAATCACCACCATGCATCCTTGGGGTTTTAGCTTACGCATAATAATATCGGCTATCTGCGTAGTCAACCTTTCCTGTACCTGCGGCCTTTTTGATAATATGTCTACAACCCGCACTAATTTACTCAAGCCGGTAACGCGCCCTTCTTTAGGGATATAGGCGATATGGGCCTTGCCTATAAAAGGAAGCAGGTGATGTTCGCATATACTGTAGAGTGAAATACCCTTAAGCAGTATTATCTCTTCAT
>VGKF01000111.1 GCA_016867175.1 Candidatus Omnitrophota bacterium
GCCGAAGGCAGGGATACCTCCGTCGTAAAGGTAGAGATGGGCAAATCGGTACCACTTGCCGAAGGCAAAAGGAGGCTCTAATGGCATACTCTGGAACGGATAGGAGAAGGCATCCGCGGGTAACCGCGCGTTTCATAGTTTCTTACCGGGTCCTGGAGGAGGTAGATAACCTAGATATAACTCAGACTAAAAATATAAGCTTGGGAGGGATGCTGCTTACTACCAACAGGCTATTTTCTCCCGGGACAAACCTTGCCCTGGAGATCAGGTTGCCGTTTGACCCTAATCCCATTATGATTGTAGCCAAAGTTATAGCGTCACATGAGAT
Organism: Candidatus Omnitrophota bacterium; assembly: GCA_016867175.1. Taxonomy (GTDB): domain Bacteria; phylum Omnitrophota; class Gorgyraeia; order Gygaellales; family Profunditerraquicolaceae; genus VGKF01. The sequence continues at coordinate 329 of VGKF01000111.1, forward strand.
CACCAAGGGCTTGATATATGATACCAGGCTTTCATTCCTGGCTATTGATGAGAGGCATAGAAAGGTAGTCTGCGATACGGTCTCTTATTATTTAAGAAAACCCTGTAAGTAATCTTCGCGAAAGGAATAGCGATGAAAAAAATTAACATCGGCTTAATCGGTTTCGGCAATGTCGGGTCTGGAGTAGTTAAGATCCTACGCGAGAGAAAGTCTTTTTTATGCGAAAAGATAGGCCTGGAGATCGAGATAAAAAAAATATGCGATAAAGATACCGCCTCTCGCAGGAATGTCAGCATTGATCATAAGCTTCTCACCAAGGAAGCGCGTGATGTGATTAATGACCCGCAAATAGATATCATCGTAGAATTGATCGGCGGGATACATCCGGCAAAAGAGTATATAGCCGAGTCTTTAAAGAAAGGCAAGAATGTAGTGACTGCCAATAAGGCCCTATTGGCCGAGGAAGGTAAAGAGCTTTTTGCCCTTGCCCGCGACCGGGGTAAAAACATCTATTTTGAGGCATCGGTGTGCGCCGGCATCCCTATTATAAAATCATTACGCGAAGGCCTGGTAGCCAATAGATTCTCTAGTATATTCGGTATCGTCAACGGTACCTCTAATTTTATACTATCACAGATGTCGGGTAATGATTGCGAATTTAGCCATGCGCTTAAAAAAGCCAGAGCAGAAGGCTTTGCCGAAAAAGACCCTACGTTAGATATTGAAGGGATGGACTCTGCGCATAAGCTGATTTTATTGGTATATCTGTGTTTTGGCAGGATGGTAAGCATGGAGGATATATTTATAGAAGGCGTTTCGCGTATCTCTCTGGCAGATGTAAATTATGCCAAGGAGCTTGGCCTTGAGATAAAACTCCTGGCTATTGCTAAAAAAGAGGCGGGGGAGCTGGAGGTCAGGGTACATCCTACCATGATACCCAGCAAGCATCTGCTGGCTTCGGTTAACGGTATATTTAACGCTATCTACGTCTCTTCGGATTTAGCCGGAGACCTTTTATTCTACGGGCCTGGCGCAGGGCAGTTATCTGCTGCCTCCGGGGTAGTCTCGGATCTAGTAGACGCAGCCCATAATATACAGGCTGGTTTATTCAAGCCCACCTTAAATATAGGACTGGATAAATCCATAAGGAAGCTGCGTAAGATAGACGAGATTGAGAGCCGTTACTACATACGCTTTATGGCAGTTGATAGGCCGGGCGTTTTGGCCAAGGTCTCAAGTGTCCTTTCTAGATTTGGGATCAGCATTGCCTCGGTAACCCAGAAAGAGAGGCGCAGGAGTAAAATTGTCCCGATAGTAATGGTGATACACGGGGCAAAAGAAAAGAATCTACGTTTAGCTTTGGAAAGCATAGATCGCCTAGATTCGATAAAAGAAAAATCAGTAGCAATAAGGATAGAGGAAGTATGAGAAAAATCCAAAAGCACGAAGGCGTAATTGCCAAGTATAAAAAATACCTGCCGGTAACAGCCAAAACCCCGATAATCACGCTGAATGAAGGAAATACCCCTTTGATCTATGCCGGTTATCTTTCCGGGATCATTGGAAGGGGCTTTGAGGTATACCTTAAATACGAAGGATTAAATCCTACCGGTTCTTTCAAGGATAGGGGTATGACTATGGCTATCTCTAAGGCCTGCGAAGAGAGATCCAACGCCGTTATGTGCGCCTCAACCGGAAATACCTCAGCCTCAGCAGCAGCTTATGCAGTAAGGGCGGGGCTTAAATGCATAGTATTAATCCCCAAGGGCGCGATTGCCCTGGGTAAGCTCAGCCAGGCCCTTATCCACGGAGCAGTAGTTTTAGCAGTAGACGGAAATTTTGATGCAGCCCTTGATTTAGTAAAGGATATAACTGCTAAATATCCCATCACCCTGGTTAATTCCCTTAACCCTTATCGTATTGAGGGTCAGAAGACCGCCAGCTTTGAGATCTGCGATAGCTTGGGCGAGGCGCCTGAATTTCAGGTCATGCCTGTAGGTAATGCAGGAAATATCACCGCATATTGGAAAGGCTATAAGGAATATAAAAAAGAAGGGAAGATCGGATCCCTTCCTAAGATGCTGGGTTTTCAGGCCAAAGGCGCAGCACCTATTGTCAGGGGCTATCCCGTAATAAATCCTAAGACCATCGCCACTGCCATACGCATTGGTAATCCTGCGAGCTGGAGGCAGGCAGAAGATGCCCGCGATGAGTCAGGCGGGTTGATTGATATGGTCTCTGATAATGAGATTATTACTGCCTATAAATTATTGGCAGCCAAAGAAGGTGTTTTTGTAGAGCCTGCTTCAGCTGCCTCTATCGCCGGATTGTTGAAGCTTTGCAGGAGAGGTTTCTTTAAAAAGATAAAGGTAGCTAAGGCAAAAAATAAAAAAATAGTCTGCATATTGACTGGGCATGGGCTTAAGGATCCTGACCGGGCAATAGAGAGCATTAAAGAACCCAAAGTAGTAAAGCCTAAATTAGAAGCCATACTCAGAGAGATCGGCTATTAATAATGAATTTTAAGAACAAAAAGATACTGATTACTGCCGGTCCGACCTGGGTTCCTATAGACAGCGTAAGGGTAATCAGCAACATAGCTAGCGGACAGACCGGAATACTCCTGGCCAGGGAGGCGCTTAGGCGGGGGGCAAAAGTAACTTTATTTTTAGGCCCTGTTTCTATATGTTGCCTGCCCGGTCGCATGCGTTTAGTGCGCTTTACCTTCTTTAGAGAACTGATGGATAAAATCAGGAAAGAGCTTAGGAACATAAGATATGACCTGATTATACATTCCGCAGCAGTCTCTGACTTTAAGCCGAAAAGAAAGGCGGGGAGTAAACTTAGTTCCGCTAAGGGCTTGAGGCTTGAGTTAAAACCTCTGCCCAAGATTATCGACTGTATAAAAAGATACGCCGGCGGGCATAAGACGGTAATTTTTAAGCTTGAGCCAGGGGTATCTGAAACTACTTTGATCAGCAGGGCTAAGCTTGCGCGCGATAAATATAATGCAGAGATCGTAGTGGCTAATCAGCCGGACCCTTATCGCGCTTTTATCATTGATAAGCAAGATACTATTAAAAAAGTAGGAAGCAAAGAGGGCTTGGCAAAAGGGTTATTTGAAGCGCTGGGGAAGAGAAAATGAAATATATAGTCTTGGTTGCTGATGGTATGGCGGATTATCCGATTAAGGAATTAGGCGAACGCACGCCCTTAGAGGTGGCGCGTA
>VGKF01000112.1 GCA_016867175.1 Candidatus Omnitrophota bacterium
GCTGATTGAGAAATTAGCAGAGGTTGACGATAAATTGATAGAAAAATACCTGCATAACCAGCAGATTACCATTACTGAAATTAAGGCTGCCATTAGGGCTGCGGTCCTGAATAATAGATTTGTCCCGGTTTTATGCGGCGCCTCTTTTAAGAATAAGGGGATACAGCTGATGCTGGATGCCATCTGTGATTATCTGCCTTCCCCCTTAGATGTCTCTACTATTAAAGGGACCAACCCCGAAACCGGAGAATACGAGGCTATTACTGTTTCAGCCGATGCTCCTTTTTGCGCATTCTGCTTCAAGGTAGCAACAGACCCCTACGTAGGAAAGATAAATTATATCAGGGTATATTCAGGCACGCTTCAGTCTGGTAAATACATCTATAATGCTAGCAAGAGAGAGAAAGAGCGCGTGACTAAGCTTTTGAGGATGCATGCTAACCGCCAGGAGATTATAGAGAGTGTTTCCGCAGGAGATATTGCCGCAGCGGTGGGGCTAAAAGAGACTAAGACCGGAGATACCCTTTGCGAAGAAGACAATCTTATATTGATTGAAGCCATAAAGTTCCCTGAGCCGGTTATCCAGCAGGCCATTGAACCGGCAACCAAAGATGACCAGGAAAAACTAGGCATGGCCTTGCATAGGCTGTCAGAGGAAGACCCCTCATTTAGGATTACTTATAACCAGGAGACCGGCCAGACTGTTATGTCCGGGATGGGGCAGTTGCACCTTGAGATTATCGTGGACAGGCTACTTAGGGAGTTTAACGTAGAGGTTCAGGTTGGTTTCCCGCAGGTTGCCTATCGCGAGACTATTACCAGAAAAGTAAGCTCTTCCGGCAAGTTCATTCAGCAGTCAGGCGGCCGCGGACAGTATGGCCACGTGGTTATCGAGATGGGGCCGCAGGAGACGCCTGGCGCGGGCGTAACTTTCGAGAATAAGATAAAGGGCGGGGCAATACCTCAGGAGTTTATCTCCTCGATAAAACAGGGGATCTTTGATGCTGCAAAAAGCGGGGTACTGGCAGGCTATCCGGTTACTAATATCGCAGTTATCCTAGTAGACGGCTCTTATCATGAAGTTGATTCTTCTGAAATGGCTTTTAAAATGGCGGCAGGGATTGCCCTTTCCGACGGGATGCGTAAGGCGCATGCGATATTGCTTGAGCCGGTAATGGATATGGAAGTTACCGCCCCGGAGGAATTTATGGGCACGGTAATCGGAGACTTAAGTTCGCGTAGGGCCAAGATAGTCTCCATAAACCCGCGGGCAAACGTACGGGCAATCAGGGCAGATATCCCTTTGGCTGAGATTTTTAATTACGCAACTATCATGCGCTCTTTGACGCAAGGACGTGCTTCCTATACAATGGAGCCCTCATATTACGCCGAGGTGCCTTCACATATATCAGAGAAAATAATCACTGGTTTTACATCAGCCGGTTTGAGAAAATGATTTTAAAGAAAGCAAAACAGGAGGTGGGATAATGGCTAAAGAGAAATTTGTAAGGACAAAACCGCACGTCAACATAGGCACTATCGGCCATATAGATCACGGTAAGACTACGCTTACCGCAGCTATCACCAACGTATTGGCCAAACTGGGTAAGTCCACGGCTAGGGAATATGCTGATATTGCCAAGGGCGGCACAGTAAGAGATGAGACTAAGGTTGTTACCATCCAAGTCGCGCACGTTGAGTATGAAACTGACGCCCGCCACTACGCTCATATTGACTGCCCGGGGCACGCTGACTATATCAAGAACATGATTACCGGAGCCGCACAGATGGACGGAGCAATTCTGGTAGTTTCCGCTGCAGACGGGCCTATGCCCCAGACCAGAGAGCATATACTTCTGGCTCGTCAGGTCAATGTACCTGCGATGGTGGTATTTTTAAATAAGGTTGACCTGGTGCAGGATAAGGAGTTGCTTGACTTGGTAGAACTCGAGACCAGAGAACTCCTTACTAAGTATGGTTACCCCGGAGACAAGACCCCCATTATTAGGGGTAGTTCTTCTAAGGCCCTGGCAGCAGCTGACCCGAATAGTCCTGACTGTCAGTGCATCATGGAGTTGATGAAGGCATGCGATGAGTTTATCCCCATGCCTACCAGAGACATGGATAAACCACTACTGATGGCAGTGGAAGACGTATTCAGTATTGAAGGCAGGGGTACTGTAGGCACCGGCAGGATCGAACGCGGCAAGGTCAAGATCAACGAAGAAGTAGAGTTGGTAGGCCTGCGTCCGGAAGTAAAAAAGACAGTAGTTACCGGAATAGAGATGTTCCGTAAACTCCTGGATGAGGGCCAGGCAGGCGATAACGTAGGCCTGCTCCTAAGAGGTATCGATAAGGATTCTATCGAGCGCGGCATGGTTATTGCAGCGCCAAAATCCATTACCCCTCATACAAAGTTCAAGGCGCAGGTTTACATATTGAATAAAGAAGAGGGCGGCAGGCATACGCCTTTTTTCAATGGCTACAGGCCGCAGTTCTATTTTCGCACCACCGACGTTACCGGTTCTTCAAAGCTTCCTGCTGGCGTTGAGATGGTTATGCCCGGCGATAACGTCAACTTGGAAGTAGAATTGATTATACCTATTGCCATGGAAAAAGAATCACGTTTCGCTATTCGCGAAGGCGGCCATACAGTAGGCGCAGGCGTAGTCACCGAGATTATCGCCTAAGCAAAGTTGTTCCCCGCTGTACTTTTTCGCAAAGCGAAAAAGTACAAAACGCGGGGATTAATTCTCCAAATGCAGAAGATACGCATAAAATTAAAAGCATACGACCACCGCCTCCTGGATCAGGCCGTAGGAGAGATTGTAGAGACTGTGCGGCGCACGGGCGCCAAGATCTCAGGGCCCGTACCGCTTCCTACTAATAAGGAGGTCTACACGGTGCTGCGCTCTCCGGTCATCGATAAGAAATCGCGTGAGCAGTTCGGATTATACACGCATAAAAGGCTTATCGATATATTTGAGCCGACAGCCAAGACGATCGATTCTTTGAAAAAGCTGAACCTACCGGCAGGCGTAGATGTTGAAATTAAATGAAGCCATAACTTATGGAGCACATAGTGCGACATAAGTTATATGGCTGAATTTATCCCTTATGGGTTCTATCTGAGTTAACCCATAAGGGAGTGGAAATACTAAAACAATAATATGACAGGTATCTTAGGAAAAAAACTAGGTATGACCCAGGTATTTACGGAAGACGGCAAGATGGTCTGCGTTACCGTTATAGAGGCAGGGCCATGTCCGGTCCTGGCAGTCAGGGGTGCCAATATTCAACTTGGCTTTGACGCGGTTAAAAAAGAAGAGCGCCTCAAAAAACCTATTTTAGGGATTTTTAAAAAGGCGGGGGTCTCGGGCCGTAAGGTCATTAAAGAGCTTTTAAAGGATCCGGCAAAGGAATATAAGGTAGGCGAAGAGATCAAGGTAGATTTATTCAAGGCGGGTGATTTTGTGGATGTAACCGGTACCTCTCTGGGTAAAGGTTTTCAAGGCGGTATGAAGAGATGGAATTGGCAGGGCGGTCCGC
>VGKF01000113.1 GCA_016867175.1 Candidatus Omnitrophota bacterium
CCAGGCCTGTAACTAGGATAGCCCGGGCGCATAGGGATATACTGGCTGAAATGGCTAGGCTTATGTACGATTCTTCAGGCATAGGCTTGGCTGCGCCTCAGGTGGGTATCAGCGAGGCAATTATTATTGTTGATATAGGAGAAGGCCTCTATAAACTAATAAACCCAAAGATTATAAAGAGAGAAGGGACGCAGGCTATAGAAGAGGGATGCTTGAGCGTCCCGGGGGTATGTATAAAGGTGAAGCGCGCCAAGGCTGTGCTGGTCGAGGCCCAGGATGAAGAAGCTAATAAAGTCAAGATAGAGGCAAGCGGTTTGTTTGCCTGCGTGTTGCAGCATGAGATAGACCATTTAAAAGGAAGGTTGATCTGCGACTATGCCTCATTTTTAGAGAGGCTCAAGATTAAAAAAAAGCTAGAGAGGATTAAACAGAAGACCCAAGATGATGGACTGCCAGAATCAAAAAAACAATCTTGCCAATTGCAACTGTAGTTATAATCCCTGTTCCCGTAAGGGTATCTGTTGCGAATGCATTGCCTACCATCGTAAAAACGGCGAGCTTCCAGCCTGTTTTTTCACCTCAAACGCAGAAAAGACCTATGACCGCTCCATCGCTAATTTTATAAAGTCCAGAAATGCAAAATAGGCTCCCCCTTTGGTTTAGGCAGGAATTACCGGATAAGGCTACCTTAGAGAAAGTGCAGCGGCTTAAGGCATTAAAGATAAATACGGTATGTCAAGAGGCCCTGTGCCCTAACCTGAGCAGTTGCTTTAATAAAGATAAACTTACCTTTATGATCCTGGGAAATAGCTGTACCAGGGCCTGCAGGTTTTGCGCTGTGGATAAAGCAAATAACAAATCACCTGCCCTAGACCAGGATGAGCCCAGGCGCATCGCAGAAACAGTAAGAGAGCTAGGCCTTAGCTATGTAGTTATTACTTCTGTGACGCGCGATGATCTGGCTGACGGAGGAGCCCAGATTTTTGCCGCAACCATATCATTGATTCATCGTCTTAAGAGACGGATAAGGATAGAGGTATTGATACCTGATTTTGGCGGTAGTATTTACAGCTTGAATTGCGTATTAGGCGCATCCCCTGATGTGGTTAGCCATAATATAGAGACGGTTAGTACGCTATACGCCGGCCTAAGGCCAAATTCAGACTATCAGCTTTCCTTAGAGGTATTGAGCGCTATAAAGAAGATCAGGCCTGCTACCATCACCAAGTCTTCCATGATGCTGGGTTTTGGGGAAAGCCAGAAAGAGGTCATAGGGGCTATGCGGGATTTAAAGCAGAGCCGTTGCGATATCCTTACCCTTGGCCAGTACCTGGCTCCTTCAAAGGAGCATTATCCGGTAAAAAATTTTATCAGCGAGGAGAAGTTTACTAGGTATAAAGAGATTGCTTTCACCTTAGGTTTTAAGGCTGTTCTTTCAGGCCCTTTGGTAAGAAGTTCTTACCAGGCAGAAGAAGTATATAGAGAGGTTGCTTATGCATGATCTGGTTATTATCGGGGCAGGGCCCGCAGGGTTAACCGCTGCTCTTTACGCCGGAAGGTTCAGGCTCAAGACCGCAATCTTAGAGAAGATGACTGCCGGCGGCCAGATCTTACTCTCTACCGCTATCGATAATTATCCTGGTTTTCCCGGAGGGATCTCCACATTTGAATTGATAGATAGATTTAAGAAGCAGGTAGAAGACTTAAGGTTAGAGATTGAAAATAAGGAGGTAATAGGGATCAGCCGGGGTTCAGATTCCGGCTCTCTTTTTTATGAGATTAAGACGCAAGACCAAACGCTAAAAACTAAAACCGTTATTATAGCTACTGGCGCAAGCCCCAGGCGCCTGGGTATTCCAGGAGAAGAAAAACTTACCGGAAGGGGCATCTCTTATTGCGGAACCTGCGATGGGCCTTTATTCAAAGACAAGGATATCGTCGTGGTTGGCGGAGGGAATAGGGCGCTGGAAGAGGCCATCTTCTTAAGCGGCTATGCTAAAAAGGTTAATCTTATCCATCGCCGCTTGGCACTACGTGCTTCTAAGATTGTAGAAGAAAAGGCAAGGGCAAACCCAAAGATAAATTTCATCCTGGAGACAGTGGTTGAAGAAATTAAAGGCGATAATAAAGTAGAGGCAGTTAAGATAAGAAACGTAAAGACCAACCTCATAGATGAAATTCCCTGCCAGGGAGGGTTTATCTTTGTGGGGATTAATCCTAACACCGGTTTCCTAAAAAATCTCTTGGAGATTGATGAGGGAGGTTTTATAATTACTGACCAAGAAATGCAGGCTTCTTTACCCGGTATTTTTGCCTGCGGAGATTGTCGTAAAAAAAACCTCTGGCAGGTAGTTAATGCCTGCGGAGAAGGCGCAACTGCTTCAGCTTCAGCGCAGAGATATTTATTATGACTAAATTACTCACGCGCAACAAAAAATTAATAGACTGGGTCAATAAGATCAGCCGGATGTGCCAACCGGATGATATTGTCTGGATAGATGGCTCTCATGCGCAGAAAGAGATATTGCGCAGGCTTAAATCTTAAAATGGGAAAAGATATCAAGTTTCATAAGCGCGGCAAGGTGAGGGACGTTTATGAGAAGGCAAGCGAATATGCCCTTGGCCGCGGGGTTATAATAGCCGATACTAAGTTTGAGTTCGGCCCAGGCAAAGCTCAGGTGAGTTTTAATAAGCAGTTTGCCAGGGATTACCTGGAAAACATAGATTGGAATAAGGCCCCGCCTGCCCCCCAGATCCCTACGGAGATTATAGAGAAGACCAGCCTTAAGTACCTGGAGGCTTATCAGCGTATTACCGGCAAAACTCTACAAGGCATAGATGAAAATATTTAAAAAAGCACTCTCAATATTAGCAAGGATTAGTATCAGTGCAGCCCTTTTGTTTTTTTTGTTCAGGGAAGTGGATAAAAAAAGCATACTGGAGATTGTTAAACACTCCAATATCTATCTATTATCCTTTGCATTCTTTGTGATTTTTTTAAGCGGCGTCATTGGTCTCTTCCGCTGGGAGATGCTGCTTAAAGCCACAAAGATAAATCTTTCGCTTAGGAGGGTAATAACTTCTTTTTGCGGAGGGGTATTCTTCAATCTTTTTCTACCTTCTACTATAGGAGGAGATGTCGTACGCAGCATTGACTTATCGTCCCATACCCAGAAACCAAAAGAGGTTATGGCTACTGTTTTCCTGGATAGGTTAAGCGGCTATGTGGGGTTGGTTTTGGTATCGCTGTTCTCCATGATTTTTGGCCGAAGGTTTATAGAAGACAAAAACGTCTTGATTGCAGTAGCTATAATAACCTTGATTTTAATTGCAATACTCCTAGTGCTATTTAATAGGTTTATATATTACAAGATCAGCCTGCTTTTGCATTCACCGAATGCCGGAAAGATCAGGGAATTAATTCAGGGGTTGCATAGGGAGATACATTATTTTAGGGATAAAAAGATAGTGTTATTTGGCAATCTTCTCTTCTCGCTTGCCATACAGATTTTGTTCCCCATA
>VGKF01000114.1 GCA_016867175.1 Candidatus Omnitrophota bacterium
CATACGCCCTTTGGCCATGCCGGAGAAGAAGTGCTTAACGAAATAATGCTTCCCTTCGGTGGTTTTAATCATAATCTTCAGGGTTACAGGGTAGTAACTCTCCTTGAAGAAAAGTACCCCAATTTTAGCGGCTTAAATTTAACCTGGGAGCTAAGGGAGGGGATAGTAAAGCATTCCTCATTATACGATAAGGCCTCGTTCATCAAAGAGCTTGCGCCGGATGAGATGCCCACCCTGGAAACGCAGGTAGTTGATATTGCTGACGAGATCGCCTATGATAACCATGACCTTGATGACGGTCTGACTTCCGGATTATTTAAAGATTACGATTTAGAAAAGCTCGCTATATGGCAAGCGCTATGTTCTAAGATTTCTAAAGAGTACTCTACGCTTAGCGAACAAAAAAAGAAGTACCTGATCATACGATCGCTTATTGATTTACAGGTAACTGATTTGATAAAAGAGACGGAGGTTAAAATAAAGGAGTTTAATCTTAGCTCCTGCCTTGATGCAAAAAAACTAAACCAGAAGGTCGTAGCTTTCAGTAAAAAACTTTTGGAGGCGCGAGAACCTTTACGTGACTTCCTTAAAGAAAAGATGTATAATCATTACCGCGTAGCCAGGATGAGCAATAAGGCAAAACGCTTTATAAAAGAACTTTTCTGTGTGTATGCAGAGAAGCCCCGGCAGCTGCCTCCTGATCATCAGATACTGATACCTGAAAGGGGTAAGGAAAAGGTGATCTGCGATTATATCGCAGGAATGACCGATAGGTACGCCTTAGATGAATACAAAAAATTATTTGACCCCCGCGAAAAAGTATAAAACACTGATCTCTTCGGTGCATAGCATCTACCGCCTGGTAAATACCACCTACCAGACTAAAGAGCTTATATGCCGCTTAGCTCGGCTGATCTGCCAGGTATTTAATGGCAGGTATTGCCTGATAATGCTCCTTGACCCTACGAGGAGGTTCTCCCTTTTTAAATGCCTTATCAGCGACGGTAAGAAGTATGTCGTAGATCGCAAGGCCAAGATTTTTAATCGCATAGAGAAAAGGATAGTTAATACGGTGGCCTCTGTCAGGCAAGGACACCTGATGGGGCTGCCTTTAGTATGCGAGGATATCTCAGGAATAATTATTGTAAAACGCACTAAAAAAGAACCACCCTTTGATAGGTTTGACCAGGAGATGCTCATGACCATGTGCGAACAGGCGGTCATCGGTATAAAAAACCTGCAGCTTTACGATGAACAGCAGAAGATAGTTTTAGGCAGCATAAAATCACTGGTTACGTTATTGGATATGCGCGTACCGCAGGAATATACCCATTCGCCTTATTTCAGCCATTTGGTAACCCTGCTTGCGCAGCAGATGCACCTGGATGAAAAACAAACCGAGAGCCTTAAATACGCCAGCCTCCTGCATGATGCAGGCAAGGCAGATATACCCTTAGAGATACTGACTAAAACTACTAAGCTTACTCCGGAGGAATACGGAATTATAAAACGCCATCCGGTAAAGGGCGCCCAGATATTGCGCCCCCTGCAGATCTTAAAGCCGGTTACGCAGATAATAATCCATCATCACGAAAAATATGACGGGACAGGGTATCCCTCCAGGCTAAAGAAAGGCCAGATTCCGCAGGGTGCGCGTATTATGGCGGTCGCCGATGCCTTTGAGGCGATGGTCTACGGCAGGCCTTACCGCGAAAGAGTCGATATGGCCTCAGCCATAAAAGAAATCAAAAAGAAGAGCGGGTCGCAATTTGACCCTAAGGTAGTCGAGGCGTTCTTAAAAGTCATCAAAAAGGTTAAAACAAAAAAATACTTGCAACCTTCAAAGATAAAGATATATAATGGAGCCCTCCGGATTAAAGTCCGGGGTTCCTCGAAGAAAGTATAAATAACTATTATGGATAAGGCTAATCATTCGCAGCTAGAATTATTCTCTCACTCCAAGCTCCCGGGGGCGGGGGGCGTTTTATCGCAGAATTTCTTCAGTCGCATCTGGCGTTACGAAAAGTCCGTATTAATAATCATAGGTTTTATCATTGTGGGGGTAGTATCTTTTTCCTTTGGCGTGGAAAAGGGCCGGAGTTCTGGGATAAGCAGAGATTCTCTTGCTATAAGGCAGGCAACGACACAGCCTAAACCGCAGGCGCCGCCAGCTGCACAGGCTATAATCCGAGATCAAACTGAGCGGGCATACACCATACAGGTAGCCAGTTTTCAAACCAGAAACCTCGCACAAAAAGAAGAGCAATTGTTAAAGAGCAGGGGGCACCAGACTTTATTACTGGCAAAAAGCGGCTATATAGTCTTGTGCGTAGGGAAATTCTCTGATAAAAATACAGCCAGGGTTTTATTATCTGAACTTAAAAAACGTTATGGAGATTGTTATATAAGGAGGCTATAGTACCATGTCCATACACCCATCATTAAACGCTTCAGGAAAAGACAGTAAACCCAGATCTGTGCTAAAACGCATAGAACGCATGCGCATGATGCTGGAAAAAAACCAGTGGAAAGAAGGCGATTCCGTATACGGCCTACCTAAAATCAAGACCTTAAGGATCAAGATTAAGAAGGAAAAGGCAGAAAAGGTTGAAGCCACTGCTGTTGAAGGCGCCGTACCAGCTGCTGCCGAAACCAAAGAACAGCCTGCCAAAGGCGCTGCTGCCAAAACGCAGGACAAGAAATAAAACCCGTGCGCCTAAAAAATAATATACCCTTTTTTACCTTAGTATTCTGCCTATTTTTTTTAAGTATCTCTTATGCGGAGCAAACCACGCTGTTTGAGGCGGAGGTAAAGGCCAGCAATATTAACGTACGCTCGGATTCAACCGTTACCTCTCAGATAATCTGCACTGTTGATAAGGGGGATACGGTAGAGGTTATCTCCAAGGTATATGAGTGGTATAAGATCAGGCTGCCTAAGAGCGCGCCTTCTTTTATCAAGAAGGATCTTGTGGTTATGCTTGATAATAAGACAGCTAAGGTAGTCGGCGATAATGTCAATGTTAGGCTTGGCCCTGGGGACTCTTCTTCCGTATTGGGCAAGGTAAGAGAGAACGAGGTAATCAACGTTTTAGAAGAAACTGGAGGCTGGTATAAGATAGAGCCGGTCAACAATAGTTTCGGCTGGTTACATAGCAAGTTTGTCAAGCCTTTGGATAAAAAAGAGGCGGCCTTGGTAAAAAAGGATGTAACTGGCCCTGAAAAAGAGTTTATCGTAGAGGGAATAATCAAGGCTAAGGCTATCCGAAGAATAGCTACGCATAAGCTCATAGTCCAAAAGGGAAGTATCTTTTTATTAAAAGGCAATAAAGAAAGTATGGACGCCCTTAATAACCGCAAGGTAAGGGTATCCGGTAAATTAAGCCACCTGCCAAATCAGGAATATCCCCTTATCGAAATAGCCAAAATGGAGGCACTGGATTGAGCATAGCCGGGCTCTT
>VGKF01000115.1 GCA_016867175.1 Candidatus Omnitrophota bacterium
CGGTTGCCAGGTTCACTGAAAAGCCCGGCCTGGCCAGGGCAAGGGTATTTTTAAAAGACAACAGGTATTACTGGAACTCCGGGGTGTTTATCTTTCGCGCCGATATCATGCTGGGTGAGATCAGCCGCTATGCCTTGGCCACTCATAGGATAATCAACGAGATCAGGGGATTTAAGTCTTTTAAGACGCTCTGGCGTAAACTCCCCTTTATATCAATAGACTACGCGGTTATGGAGCGTTCTAAAAAAATAGCGCTCCTGCCTGCGGATTACGGCTGGACGGATTTAGGCAGCTGGCAGTCCTTAAGAGAAATCATCAAAAAAGACAGGCAGGGGAATATCTTTAAGGGAAACTGCATTGATATAGGCAGTAAAAACAGCCTGGCCTGGTCTGAAGGCAAGCTGGTGGCTACCCTGGGCCTTGAAAATATATTTGTGATAAATACAGAAGATGCGCTGTTAGTCTTTCGCGCTGAGAGGGCCCAGGAGATAAAACAACTGGTTGAGCTCTTGAGGCAGAAGAAATTATACAGGCAAACTTGAAGAAATTTCTGATCATCAATCCTTTCGGGATCGGGGATGTCCTCTTTACTACCCCGGTTATCCGCTCTATAAAAGAAAACTTCCCCGCAAGCCAAGTCGGTTACTGGTGCAATGAAAGGGTGGGGGATATCTTAGATGATAACCCCTGCATTGATAAGGTATTCGCCTTATCCAGGGGGGATTTAAAAAGAATATCCGGTTATTCCCGTATGCAGGGCCTGCGCAGGTCCTGGGGGTTATTTTGCGCCATAAAAAAAGGGCGTTTTGATATTTCTCTTGATTTTTCACTTGAACACCGCTATAGTTTAATATCAAAATTAGCCGGAGTAAAAAAGCGAGTTGGTTTTAACTATAGGAAGCGTGGCAAGTTTTTGACTGATAACCTGGAAGTTTCAGGCTATCAGGATAAGCATGTAGTGGAATATTACCTGGGCCTGCTTGATCTTATCGGGGTTAAACCGGAGTTAACCCCAAGGCTTGAGCTATTCGTAGCAGATGAGGCCAAGTTTAAGGTTAGGGCGCTGTTTAAGGATTTAGGCATAGAGAATAAGGGGCCGCTTATCGGCATAGCCCCTGGCGCAGGCGCAAGCTGGGGCAAGGACGCAGGATACAAGCACTGGCCGGCTGAGAAGTTCGCTCAGGTTACTGATAAGATAAGCAAAGATTTTGGGGCTAGAGCCCTGATCTTAGGTGATGGCAAAGAAAGGCAGCTGGCAGAGAGGATAATGGAGGCCTCATCTAGCAAACCCCTTGACCTGTCAGGTAAGATCAGCCTCAAAGAGTTAGCTGCGGTCATAGAGGGGCTGGATCTACTTATCGCAAATGACGGAGGGCCGCTGCATATGGCAGTAGCCCTGGGTGTTAAGACCGTCTCTATATTCGGCCCGGTAGATGAGCTGGTTTACGGGCCTTACCCGGCATCTGCTAAACATATCGTTATAAAAAATGATTTAGATTGCCGGCCCTGTTATCAGGATTTCCGTTTTAAGGGTTGCGACAATAACCGGCTTTGTCTTGAAGGGATAAGCGTAGATCAGGTTTACCAAAAAGCAAGGAGTTTAATGCAATGAAAGTGCCATTTTTGGATTTGAGCGGGCAGTATAAAGAGATCAAGAAAGACTTTGGCCTTGCCTTTAAAGAGGCAATAAAGCGTTCGGATTTTATCTTAGGGAAAGACGTAGGGATATTTGAAAAGGATTTTGCCGGATACTCTAATAGAAGATTTGCCATAGGAGTAAATTCCGGGACAGATGCCTTGTTCCTTGGCCTTAAGAGCTTAGCTATTGGCCCGGGCGATGAGGTGATTGTGCCGGCATTTACCTATATCGCTACTTCTTTGGCTGTTACTTATACCGGGGCCAGGCCGGTCTTCGTGGATATTAACGAAGACAGCTATAATATAGCGGTAGACAAGATCGAGGCTGCTATTACCAAAAATACCAAAGCGGTCATCCCGGTGCATCTTTATGGGCATCCGGCAGATATGCAGCCTATATTGGAAATAGCCAGCAAGTATAATCTAAAGGTCTTAGAAGATACGGCGCAGGCGCACGGCGCGCGTTATAAATTTAGCGACGGACGCTGGGCGATAGTCGGTAGCATGGGCGATATCGGGGCTTTTAGTTTTTATCCCACTAAAAACTTAGGGGCCTTCGGTGACGCAGGCATGATAGTTACCGACGACGAAGCAGTTTACAAAAAGATGCTGATGCTGCGCGATTACGGACGCAGCTCAAGGTATGAGCATGTAACCCTGGGGTTTAATTCGCGGCTGGATACTGTGCAGGCAGCAGTTTTAAGAAGCAAGCTCCCGCACCTTGATAAATGGAATGATTCCCGCCGCAAGAACGCCAGCCGTTACAATAGGAAGCTGAAAGGGCTAGGCAGCGTGATTACGCCTAAAGAGCTAGGTTATGCCAGGCATGTCTATCATGTCTACGGTATCAGGGTCAAAGAGAGGCAGAGAGTAATGAGCGAGCTGGCGAAGAATGAGATATCCACGCTTATACACTATCCCATGCCCTTACATCTGCAGGAAGTCTATAAAAACCTGAATTATAAGAAGGGCGATTTTCCGGTTGCTGAGAGGGTGGCAGAGGAGGTCATCTCGCTTCCCATGTACCCGCATCTAAAACCAGCGCAGATTAATTTTATCTGCGACAAGCTAAAAGAAGCAACCAAATAAAAAAAGGGGACGTTTCTATTTTTTAAAAATGGAAGAAAAATTCCCGCTTTCAATAGTAATATTGACCAAGAATGAAGAGGCGCGCATTGCCCAGTGCCTGGATTCAGCTCGCTGGGCAGATGAGATTATCGTGGTTGATGACGAAAGCACGGATAAAACAGTTGAGATCGTTAAAAGATATACTGATAAAATATTCGTTAGGTCGATGGATGTAGAAGGCAGGCATAGGAACTGGGCCTACGCAAAAGCCAAGAATACCTGGGTCTTTAGCCTGGATGCAGATGAGATTATAACTCCTGAATTACAAGATGAGATAAAGAGAGTTTTAAAGAGCGGCGCCCAAGAGAACGGCTTTACTGTGCCGCGCAGGAATTATATCGGCAATTATTGGGTCAAATACGCGGGTTGGTATCCCAGTCCGCAGCTTAAGCTTTTTAGGCGGGATAAATTTCTCTATGAAGAGGTGGCAGTGCATCCGCGCGCCTTTATGGATGACCCCTGCGGCCATCTGACCTGTGATTTAATACATTATTCTTATAAGAACCTGGAGGATTTTCTAGGCAAGCTTAATAACCAGACTACGCGTGAGGCGCAGAAGTGGTTTGATCAGCATAAGCCTATGCGCCTGGGCCGTTTCATCTGGAGGGGCGTAGATAGGTTTACGCGCACATATATAGGAAGAAAAGGATATAAAGACGGCTTCTTGGGTTTTATGGTTGCT
>VGKF01000116.1 GCA_016867175.1 Candidatus Omnitrophota bacterium
AATATATATTATGGAAAGAGACCAGCATCAGGCCCAGGATTTCTGAAGTATTAAAAAGGTGCCTGATATAGGCGCGGCTGAAATTACGGCAGGCATAACAACTACACCCGGGGTCTAGCGGAGTAAAATCCTCTATGTAAGGAGAGTTCCTGATAACGATCTTGCCCACGCTGGTAAAAGCAGCCCCTGTCCTGCCGTAGCGCGTAGGCACTATACAGTCAAACATATCCACGCCTGCCTCTACGCCCTCCAATATATCCTGCGGCAGGCCCATACCCATAAGATAACGCGGCTTAGCCTCGGGAAGGAGGCTCGCGCTAAAGCGGGTTATATTATAACTTAATTCCTTGGGTTCGCCAACCGAAACCCCTCCCAGGGCATATCCATCAAAATCCATATCTACCAGCTCGTTAGCGCAGGCTTTACGCAGCTCTTCATAAGTTGCGCCCTGCAAAATCCCGAATAATAATTTACCATTACCTTTAAATGCCAGCTTTGAACGCCTGGCCCAATCTATTGTGCGCTGCATCGCCTGCTCTGCATGGTCTTTACTGCAGGGGTACTTTACGCATTCGTCCAGAGGCATCAGGATATCCGAATCTAAATCCCTCTGTATCTGGATTACGTCCTCAGGCGTTAAGAGATGCTTAAATCCGTCTATATGCGATTGGAATTCCGCCCCCTCATCGCTAATATTCCTTAAAAGCGCCAGGCTAAAAATCTGGTAGCCTCCGCTATCCGTAAGTATCGGCTTATCCCAGGACATAAAATTATGCAGGCCGCCTGCCTTTTTGATTATCTCCATACCCGGCCGCAGGAATAGATGATAGGTATTGGCTAGGATAACTTCTGTGCCGCATTCATCCAGCTGCTGCGGAGAGAGCGCCTTGACTGTAGCCTGTGTGCCTACCGGCATAAAAGCAGGGGTTTGGATTATCCCATGCGCAGTAGTAATCTTGCCCGTGCGCGCTTGAGTCTTTTTATCCTGATAAATTAATTCAAACATTAGAGTATAAGCATGCAGTCGCCATAACTATAAAAGCGGTATTTATTATCGATTGCCTCCTGATATGCCTTTTTTATAAGGGCCTCTCCGGCGAAAGCCAAAGTCAACATATAAAGCGTAGACTTTGGCAGGTGAAAATTAGTCAAAAGGGAATCTACCATCTTAAACTTATATCCCGGATAAATAAATAAATCCGTCTCTCCTTCTCTTATGCCGCTGGCATATGCCTCCAGCACCCGGCAGGAGGTAGTGCCTGTGGCAATGATGCGCTCTCTTTTAGAGCGCGCCCTATCAATCAACAAAGAAGCCTTATCAGAGATACTAAAATACTCCTTCTCCATCTTATGCCGGGTAATATCCTCGACCTTAACCGGCTTAAATGTCCCCAGGCCAACATGTAAAGTAACATAAGCTAAACCTACCCCGCTGGATTTTAGTTTTTCAAGTAACTGTGGGGTAAAATGCAGCCCTGCGGTAGGCGAGGCAACTGAGCCGTCATGCTGCGCATAAACAGTCTGATAATAAGTATTATCCAGCTCTCCTGATTTTCTTTTAATATAGGGAGGCAAGGGCATCACCCCGTGAGCATAAATATCTTCTACGCTTCTAGCCTCAAAGGTCAATTCATCCCTGGCAGTCAAGCGAGCCAAGAGCCCGCCATTATTGAAGATTACCTCTTCATTTAATTTGACTCTCCCTGGGCTAATCATCGCTTCAAAAGTTAAGCCCTCTTTTTTCTTTAGTAACATTACCTCTACTTTACCACCACTAGGCCTCCTGCCAAATAGCCGGCAGGGTGAAACCTTACTGTCATTTAATACTAAAAGATCCGGCGGCTTTATATAATCCAAGATATCTTTAAAAATACGGTGCTCGATCTTACCGCTCTTGCGCTCTAAGACCAGAAGCCTTGCGCTTTCGCGCTCTTTAAGCGGATACTGGGCAATTAATTCCTTAGGTAAGTTATAATCAAAATCAGCAAGTTTCATTTTAAGCTTGAAATACTAGCCCCCGGGTAATAATATTTTAATATCTTTTTATAATCCCAATCCTGCTTAGACATAAAATAGGCTCCCCACTGGCACAGCCCTACCCCATGGCCCCAGCCTATCCCCTCAAAGACCAGATCATCCTTGACCACCTTCACTTGGAAATTAGTGCTCCTTATAATATTGGGCCCTAAGATATTCCTGAAATCTTTTGCCAGGACCTTAACTTCATCGCCGTTTGAGCTGATAACCAGGCTGGTTACACGGCCTGATTTATTCCTGGAGGCTATCTTAATATCTTTTATCTGATTTATCTTATAGCCTGCGCTACTTAGCTTTTCTATAATCTCTTTTTTACTAAATACATAGTGCCAGCTAAAGTGCGGTGAGCCCTTGCAGAAATCACAAGCTACTCCTTTTAATGGCAGAATATCTATATTCCAGAGGTTGGAGGCATCTTCAGTATGGCCTGCGCAGGTAGCGTGAAAATAGGCAGGCAGGACCTGCCCCTTATAGACAAGCACCTCTCCCATGGTTTCATCAACTGCTTTATTAGTACGAAAACGCTCTGAGGTCTTCCCGCCGTAGACCTGCGAATATGTATCAGCTGTAGCGTCAAAATCGCGGGTACTGCTCTCCTTAACCCGCGAAATGGCATAGCTCCTGCAGGCTATTGCCTGTGCTTTAAGCGCCTCATTCGGCCAGTAATGCGAGGCCTCATGATAAAGCACGCCCTTGACATAATCCTCAAACTCAATATTGTTGATTACCAGGATATTATTATTCTCTTTTTTAATCAACTGTATCTCTCCCCGGAACATCCTTCCGTCTATAATAATAGCATCCGGGTCATGGCTTTTAATTATTAGCTTATTAAGGCAGGATTTAAGCTCGCCCAGGAGTATCCCGCCTGAATAGGCGGTAACCGTAGTATTCAGGCCGCTGCCGCGATAGATGACCTTATTGCCTGTAGTATCCCAGACCTCATAAGTCCCCTGCACTTTAAGCCTAAGCGAAGAGGCATCCTGCTTCACAGCTACCCGGATATGCTCCGGCAGCTGGCAGGAGGCAGGACCAGCCAGACAAAATAAAAATAAAATTATTAATCCAATAATTTTTTTCATCTGCGTGACCATATCCAGAAGATTAAGGAAAGCACTATGCTGATTAATATGGAGCTAGCCAGCGGAAAATAGAAGGTAAAATTCTTCTTCTCTACGTAGATATCTCCGGGAAGCCTTCCTATATAAGGGATCTTATTCACAGAGGTCAACAAAACCCCTACTACAATTAAAACTATACCAAAGATGATTAATGTCTTGCCGATTTCTTGCACTGTTCTGCCTCTCCGTAAATGCATCCGCAATATTTCTGACAATATATGCCTTTGGCCTTCGCTTCTTCGTGCGCCTTTCTAAACCCCGAAC
>VGKF01000117.1 GCA_016867175.1 Candidatus Omnitrophota bacterium
GGCTTCTTTTTCCTGGCCCATACTTGCCCAGACATCAGTATAAAGCACATCTGCTGATTTGGCCGCCTCTTGCGGGTTATGGAAAAGTTTTATCTGTTTATCTTGCTGCTTAGCAAGCGACTGCGAGCCCCTAAAAACACCTGCATCCGGCTCATAGCCTTTGGGTGTCGCTACATTCATATTAATACCTGTCTTGGCGCAGGCATAAAGCAGGGAATTGCAGACATTGTTTCCGTCTCCGATATAGGCCAGGGTTATATCTTTTTTATTCTTTAATTTCTCTCCGATAGTATATAGGTCAGCCAGGGCCTGGCAGGGATGAGAAGAATCAGATAACCCGTTTATTACCGGGACAGCGGCAAACTTAGCCATATCCAAGAGGTTTTGATGTTCAAATGTCCTAAGCACTATCCCGTCTACATATCTGGAGAGGGTATTAGCCACATCCGCGATAGTTTCTCTCACCCGTAACTTTATCTGTTCCGGGCCAAGGTATACCGAATTCCCTCCCAACTGATACACCCCTACGGAAAAAGAAACATAGGTCCTGTTAGAGGGTTTTTCAAAGATCAAGGCCAGGGTTTTCCCGGATAGGATATTCCTAAACTTACCGGGAGATTTTTTTAATTCCTTAGTGAGCGTAAAGATATCCTTGATTTCTTTTAAACTCAAATCTTGTACGGAAAGCAAGTCTTTTGTCATTTATAGGCCCCTTAGTGCTTCTTCTAAAATAATCATCGCCCTATCAATCTCTTTTCTAGTGATATTCAGGGCTGGCATCAGCCGTAATACCTTATCGTGGGTACAGTTAATCAGCAGGCCATTTTCCATGCATTTTTCAACTACCGACTTTCCTTCTTTAGCTAATTCCACTCCTGCCATTAAACCTAAACCCCTGATTTCTTTGACGACTGGATATTTATTCTTTAACTCATTCAGTCTAGAGAAAAGATATTTCCCTGATTTCTCTGTCTTGCTAAGCAATTTCTCTTTTTGAATCGCCTGCAATACTGCCAGCGCCGCCTTACAGACCAAGGGGCTGCCACCGAAAGTAGAAGCGTGCATCCCGGCAGTTAATGTATCGGCTATCTCTTTTTTAGCCAGCATAACACCTATAGGCAGACCGCCGCCTAAGGCCTTGGCTAAAGTGATTACATCGGGAATTATGCCGTAGTTTTCATAGCAAAACATCTTTGCGGTCCGGCCGATCCCGGTCTGCACCTCATCTACGATCAAAAGCATCTTCTTTTCATCGCATAGCTTTCTTAATTCCAGGATAAAACCCTTGTCCGCGAGATTGATACCGCCCTCTCCCTGGATTAACTCTAGCATAATCGCAACAGTCTTATCCGTAACCAGGGATTTAACGCTGGGCAAATCGTTGAGCTTGGCGCCCCTAAAACCTTCGGGGATAGGTTCAAACCCCTGCTGATATTTCTTCTGGCCTGTAGCAGCCAGGGCTGCCAGCGTCCTGCCGTGAAAGGCATTTTCAAAAGTTATGATTTCGTATCTGCCGTCTCCGAACTTACGGGCAAGTTTTATGGCAGCCTCATTAGCCTCTGCCCCGGAATTACAGAAAAAGACCTTAGCTGGGAAAGTCAAACGCGTTAATTCTTTGGCTAACTTTGCCTGAGGAAGATTATAATAATTATTAGCCACGAATATAAGCTTTGAGACCTGCTCTCTTACCGCCTGCATAACCTTGGGGTGACAATGTCCGAGGCTGCCTACGCCCCAGCCTGGGAAAAAATCCAGATACTGCTTATTATAGATATCCCAAAGCTTACTACCTTTACCTTTTACAAAAATCAAAGGGACTTTTGTATAAGTGGGCATTATAGAATCTTTGTAAACTGCAAATATATCCCGTGCTTTCATTTGTTGATCTCTGTGCCTATCCCTGTATCAGTGAATATCTCTAAAAGCAATCCGTGCGGGATGCGCGCATCCACCACGTGCGTCTTCTTCACCCCTGAATCTAAGGCATTAATACAGGCTAATACCTTAGGGATCATCCCCTGTTGAATAATATTACTTTCTATAAGCCCCCTGGCCTCTTCTACGCTGAGCGTAGAAATAAAAGAATTGGGGTCTTCTGGATTACGCATAATCCCTTTTACATTGGTAAGCAGAACCAGCTTCTCTGCCTTAAGCGCCACTGAAATCGCCGAAGCAGCCTCATCGGCATTTATGTTGTAGGCCTTCTTATCATTGCCTATGCCTATAGGCAGGAGTACTACTACTTTATCAGCTTTTAACTCTTCGGTTATATCCTCGGTGTTTACGCTGACAATATCCCCTACCAGCCCTAAATCCACTTCAGCCTTCTTTTTCTCCGCCTGGATTATTTTTTTATCTTTGCAGTTAATCCCTACGGCCTTTGCGCCCAGCTCCGTTATCTCAGAGACTATAGTATCATTTAATAGCTGCAGCTCTTCTTCTACCAGCTTAAGCGTCTCCTTGTCGGTTACGCGCATCCCGTCAATAAACTCTGCCTTGATACCTGAGCTGCGCATGCGCTCATTGATATTTGGCCCGCCGCCATGAACCAAAACCGGCCTAAGCCCCATGAAGTTAAGAAAGACCATGTCTTCAAGAATCCCCTTCCTTATCTTTTCATCACCCAGTATGCTACCTCCATACTTAATGACTATTGTTTTCTTGTGAAACTTCTTTATATAAGGCAGGGCCTCAATTAAAACATCCGCTTTCTTAATAGCCTCTTCCATATTGACCTTCCTTAATTATATGCTGCATTTATTTTAATATATTCCGGAGTCAAATCAGATGTATAGACTACTGAAGCAGCCTTACCCTGACCCAAAGTTACATCTACCGTAATCTCCTTTTTCTTCAAAGAACTTACTTTCATCTTGAGCCTGGCCTCATCTACTGCTACGCCTGAGCCTCCGATAGCAGCTGCTATCCTGCCGAAATTCTTATCCTCTCCATACATGGCAGCCTTAAAAAGGTTTGAATTGGCTATTGCCAGGGCTGCCTTTTTTGCCTCTTTAAAGTTTTTAGCAGTGCTTACCCTGATCTGAATAAGCTTAGTAGCGCCTTCGCCGTCTTTAACTATCATCTTAGCTAATTCTAAGCACAACATATTCAGTGCCCCGGAAAAAAGCAGGAAGTTCTTATTCAAGTCTATGACCTGGTTATTTGCCGCTGCATTAGCTAAAAGCATCACCGAGTCATTAGTGCTCATACATCCGTCAACAGTTATGCAATTAAAGGAATTTTCCGTAGCTATCTTGAGCGCCTTATCCAGGGCAGGCTGTGTAATCCTGGCATCCGTCAGGATAAATACCAGCATAGTAGCCAGGTTAGGCGCAATCATCCCCGCGCCCTTGGCAATGCCGCAGATAGTAACCGGGTTCTTGCCTAAGTTAAACTTGACGCTCGCC
>VGKF01000118.1 GCA_016867175.1 Candidatus Omnitrophota bacterium
TACGCACGAAGAGGTTATTACAGACCTGGTAAAAAATAGCCTCTCTTCATACAGACAGCTACCCCTGGTCCTCTATCAGATACAGACAAAATTCCGCGATGAGATCAGGCCCCGTTTCGGGGTAGTTAGGGCCTGCGAGTTTATTATGAAGGATGCCTATAGCTTTGATCAGGATGAAGCGGGCTTAGAAAAGAATTATCAGGCAATGCATACCGCCTATAAGAATATATTCAGAAGGTGCGGCCTGGATTATTTAAGTATTGAGGCAGATCCCGGGGTGATGGGCGGGAATATGTCGCATGAATTTATGGTCCCGGCAGAAAGCGGAGAAGATGTGGCGTTACTTTGCCCCACATGTAAAATTGCCTATGCCTTTAACGAAGAACAGAAAAGCTGCCCGAAATGCAAGGTAAAGCTAGAGAAGCTAAACTGTATTGAGATCGGCCACACCTTTAAATTAGGGACTAAATATAGCTTAGCCCTTGAAGCTAATTTCCTGGATGCCGAAGGTAAGCTAACGCCGATTACCATGGGCTGCTACGGTATCGGGGTCTCAAGGCTTATTGCAGCAATCATAGAGCAGAATAACGACGAAAATGGGATTATCTGGCCAATTGAGGTCAGCCCGTTTAAAGTGGCAATTCTTCCTCTTGATATCGCGGATAAAAAGATTATGCAGCAGGCGCAGGATATCTATAGGCAGCTTAGCGCCAAAGGGGTATGCGTGCTTTTGGATGACCGAGATGAGCGGCCAGGAGTTAAGTTTAAAGACGCAGACCTTTTGGGTATGACCCTGCAGGTAGTAATAGGAAAGGAATTTTTAAAGAGCAACGAAGTAGAGCTTAAGCTGCGTAAAGATAACAAGAAGTTTTCTAAAAGCAGTGAAGAGCTAATCAGTCAAATAGACAAGACCTTGAATGGATAGATACGAAATTACGCAAGAGCTAAGTAAGATTATCTCAGAATATTTAGCCAGGCGCGGACTTGAATTAATAGAGCTGCTCTATCGCAGGGAGGGCAGAGACCAGGTGCTTAGAGTTTTAGCGGATAGGCTAGAAGGCGGGATAAGCCTGGGGGAATGCGCCAAGCTTAATAGAGAATTAGGCGGCCTGCTGGATGAGAAAGGAATATTGCAAGAGGGCTATATCTTAGAAGTATCTTCTCCTGGCCTGGATAGGCCGCTGCGCGAAAAGAAGGATTTCCTGCGCTGTAAGGATAAATCGGTAAAGTTCTTTTTAAAAGAGCCGGTAGAGGGAAAGCTGGAGTGGGATGGCCTGATCACCGCAGTAGATGAGGATACGGTGCATATCAATACCGCAGACAAGCAGTTAATTATCCCTTTGAATAAGATTAATAAGGCAAAACAACTACTCGATAATATTTAAGATCGGAGATTATAATGAGTCAGGAATTATTAGCCATACTGGATCAGATGGAGAGAGAAAAGGGGATCAAGAAAGAAATCCTCATTGAGGCAGTAGAAACAGCGCTGCTTTCTGCCGCGCGCAAGGTTATTGATGTCAAGCCCGATGAGGAGCTGAGGGTTTCTCTTGACCGCTTAAGCGGAAAGATCCGTACCTACAAGAATGAAAAAGAGATTGATTCATTGGATTTCGGACGCATTGCTGCCTCGACTGCCAGGCAGGTGATCATCCAGAAGATACGCGAGGCAGAGAAGGATGTGGTCTTTGGCGAGTTTCAGAGTAGGGTCGGTGAGATCTGCTCGGGTACGGTATACCGTTTTGATAAAGGCAATATCGTAATCGACCTTTTAGGTAAGGCAGAAGGTGTATTGCTTAAGCGCGAACAATCTCCTAAAGAGGATTTCAAGCAGGGCCAGCGTATCAGGGCCTATATTGTTGACGTAAGAAAAGATACCAAGGGCGCCCAGATCATACTTTCGCGCACGCATCCAAATATGGTTAAGAAACTCTTTGAGCTGGAAGTCCCTGAGATTTTCGAGGGTATTGTAGAGATTAAGGCAATTGCGCGCGAAGCAGGAGAACGTACAAAGATCGCGGTCTGTTCTAAGAATGATAAGGTTGATTCTGTGGGCGCCTGCGTGGGGATGCGCGGAAACCGGGTACGCAATATAGTCAATGAAATGAACGGAGAAAAAATTGACATCGTCCGTTACAACGACGATATCCGCGAGTATATCAAGGCTGCGCTTTCTCCGGCGAAGATCTCTGAGATAAAGATGGATAAAGAAAAGCAGAAGGCTGAGGTGGTAGTAGATGACGATCAGCTCTCTTTAGCTATAGGAAAGCACGGCCAGAATGTACGCCTGGCATCGCGCCTGGTTGGTTGGGAGCTGGATATACGCACCAAAACTCCTCCTGTGGTAGAGGCTAAAAAAGAAGAGGCTGCCAAGGAAGAGGCAGGGGTCGCAGAGGAAGCCGTAGTTTCCCTTGAAGATTTGTCAGGGGTAGGAGAGAAGACTTTAGCTAACTTAAAGAAAGCGGGTTTTAAAACAATAGAGGACATACTGAAGGCCTCAGCTGAAGACCTGACCCAGGTTGACGGCATAGGCGAGAAGAAGGCAGCAAAGATCATGCAGGAAGCCAAGAAAATGAAAGCCAAATAATTATGCTTAAGACAAAGAAAGAAAAAACACCGGTTAAAAAAACAACAGCTACAG
This sequence comes from Candidatus Omnitrophota bacterium, assembly GCA_016867175.1. Taxonomy (GTDB): domain Bacteria; phylum Omnitrophota; class Gorgyraeia; order Gygaellales; family Profunditerraquicolaceae; genus VGKF01. The sequence goes on from VGKF01000118.1 coordinate 2,642, forward strand.
CTAAAAAGAAGGCAGCCCCAAAACCAGCTTCTAAAGCAAAGGCAGCTGTTAAAAAAGCCCCTGCGCTAAAGGCCCAGAAGATAAAAAAGCCTGCGCTTAAGGTAGCCATAAAGAAGAGAGAGGCTGCGCCTGTTATAGCGGTAATCGAGCAGGAGAAGCCGCAAGTTCAGGTTAAGCCGGTAGTGCATGAAGCGCCAAAAGCTCCGATTAAAGAAGAGCGACCAATAATAACACACCCGCCAACACATCATCTAAAAACAGAAGAGAAACCTAAGGCGGAGAAGCCACTTCCCATAGCTCCGGCTAAGGAATATAAGACCCTGGAACTTAAACTTCCCATTAGCGTAAAAGACCTTTCCATAAAATTACAGGAGAAACCCTCTATACTGATTAAGCAACTGATGAGCTTTGGCTCTATGGCCGGGATAAACCAGGCTTTGCCGGAAGAAATGGTGGCTAAGATCTGTGAAAAATATGGCTTTAAGATTACGCAGGCGCCTGACCAGGAGGAGCTGACTTTACGTATTCATGAGGAAAAAGATAAGCCTGAGACTTTACAACTGCGCGCTCCTATAGTGACGCTGATGGGCCATGTTGACCATGGAAAGACCTCGTTGTTGGATGCCATCAGAAAAACCAAGGTTGCCGAGGGAGAACATGGCGGGATTACCCAGCATATCGGCGCCTATAGAGTAGTTTTGTCGGGAGGAGAGATCACTTTTCTGGATACCCCTGGCCATGAA
>VGKF01000119.1 GCA_016867175.1 Candidatus Omnitrophota bacterium
GATTATATAAGAAAAAGCAAGGGAAATTTCATGGATAGCGTCAAATTATCCAGCGATGATTGGCCGTATCTTTATCTAAAGGGCCCATTTCTGCCGAAGCTTCATCTTTGCATTATGCTGGTTATCCTTATCCTTTTTATTGCAGCCGACATGACCTCGCTTAAGGTAGGCAAAAAGACGCTCCCGCACTTCTTCTTTCTAGGGGCGGCTTTTCTTCTCCTCCAATTCCAGAATATAAGCAAGGCTAGCCTGTTATTCGGTTCCACCTGGCTTGTAAATTCATATACCATCTCAATAATCCTGTTTCTAATACTCTGCGCCAATATATACGTGGCCAAGATAAAATCCAGGATGCGTAATTTGAGGCTTTATTATATCCTTCTGGCGGCGTCTATCATTATAAATTACCTGTTACCCCTGAGACTGTTTAATCTATTGACTATTTATTGGCAGAAGATGCTGATATCCAATTTAGTACTTAATCTCCCGGTATTTTTTGCGGGAATTATTTTCGCGCATTCATTTAGCTACGCCAAAAAGAAGAATATTGCCCTGGGTTCTAATCTCCTGGGGGCTATGATAGGCGGTATGCTTGAATCAGCCTCCTTTATCCTAGGGATAAAAGCCTTGCTCTTGGTAGCCCTTGGCTTATATCTGCTTTCGTACGTTTTTAGGGGCAGTCGTGGTACATAGAATAGTAAACCGCATAATCAATCCAAAGGTTTTCTTACCGCTCTTTCTGCTTGCTATATGTTTTGGCATCTATGGGAATACCCTCCATCATGGTTTCCTCTACGACGATACACACCTAATTCTTAACAATAACTATATAAAACATCCGCAGCTTTGGACGCGTATATTCCTGGTAGATTTTTTTCATTTTGCTCCGCTAGATCCGCTCACATACTATCGGCCGGTACCCATCTTGACGCATGCCCTGGAATACATGCTCTGGCAGGTGAATCCCTGGGGCTATCATCTGACTAATATCCTGCTGCATTTCTTAAATAGCTATCTTATTTTCTATCTTATAAGGTTAGTATTTGCTAACATTCCCTTGGCTATCTTAAGCAGCGTTTTCTTTTGCGTACATCCGATACATTCGACAACTGTTTCGCTCCTCTTTAACCGGGGAGATTTACTACTCTTTTTATTCATCCTGACCAGTATCATCCAGTATCTGAAGTTTGAGCAATCTTCAAAGATAACACACTACCTGGTAAGCATTTTTTGTTTCTCCTTTGCCTTATTGACTAAAGAGAATGCTGTTTTCTTTTTTCCGTTGCTTTACCTCTGCCTCTACAGTGCCGGCCTAGTAAAAGAGAAAAGGCGCCTGTTTTATATAGCTGTTTTTTTTGCTGTTTATATGGTGTATCTATATCTGCGCTTGGCGGTTCTTAAGATCCCCTTTCCCCAATATGATACACACAGCGTTTATCACCTAGATTTTATTTTAACATTATCTAATTTTCTGAATATAGCTATGAATTATATCGGGTTGCTTATTTTACCCCTCAAGCTTTATTATCATCATGGAATAATTCCTATTATGAAGCTTTCAAGCCAGGTCATCCTACCGTTTATCTTCCTAATCCCTGCGATAATGCTGTTTCTCTGGAGCCTTAAGAAGAAAAAGTCTATTCTTTTCTTTGCTTTGTTCTGGGGCGGTTTATCCATTTCGCATGTATTAAAATCAATGTACACCTATTCATTTTTTAGGCTGGCGATGATGGAGCATTGGCTTTATATGCCTTCAATAGGTTTTTTTCTTATACTGGGTGTTTTATTTGTTCGCTTGTGTAGGCGTACGCCAAAGTTATCAGTTTTATTAGCGTTGTGCGTTTTTACTTTTTGGAGTGCCTTATCAATCCGCTATAGTAATTTTGGAAAAGATCCGGGCACTTTTTATCGGCATATCTTGCGCAATTCTCCAGTTGATGCTGACGCATGGTTCAATTTAGCTAATGAATTACTGGAATTAAGAAACTACAGCGAGGCTAGGAGGCATTTTAAGGCGGCCCTGGCTCATGACCTGCATGCTCCTAATACCCCTGATATTTATCTGGGATTAGGTAATACCTACTTGCGGGAGGGAAATAACAGCGAGGCTGAAAGGCATTACCTCGTGGCTTTGAAGTATCATCCAAGGTTCTCTGAGGATTGGAATAATCTGGGTTTAGTATACAAGAAACAAGGAAAGCAGCAGGAGGCTTACGCTGCCTTTCGCAGGGCTTTAGATTATAATTCTGAATCAGCGCTTGCCTGCGTAAACTTAGGAGACCTCTATGCTGAGCGAGGTGATGCGCCCAGTGCGCTGGGGCTGTACCGGAAGGCCTTCTACTTAGACCCCGCAGATGCTATGTTTACGGCTCGATTAGTAAAGGCTTACCTTGCTATGAATGATATAAAGCAGGCAGAGGATATAATTGCGAAGATTTAAGATAAAAGCGCGCTAGCTAAGTTTTACGCCGAGATGGGGCTGGACTCCATACTAAAAAATGATTATCCGGTAGCGCTATCTTATTTTAAGCGCGCATTAGAACTTGATCCTAGCTGCCGCATGGCATTAGTTAACCTGGGAGCCCTCTATGCTAATACCGGAAACCTTAAAGAGGCGCTCTTCATCTGGCAGAGGGCCAGTCTAATCTATCCTCAGAATGAAGAGATAGCTTCGAATATACGTAAGGCCAAAGAATTATTGAAGCATTAAAAGGAGAGGCAGGATGAATAATAAGAAGGCGCATATATTTTTTATTATCTTATCCGGGTTATTGGTATATGTTAATTCGCTCAGGAACAGTTTTGTCTGGGACGATATACTGGTTATTGTAAATAACGATTTCATCAAGGGCTGGGCCTTGATCGGTGAGCTTTTAAGTAAGCCGCTTTTTTACCTTACAAACAGCGACTACCTTTATTACAGGCCGCTGTTGGGCTTATCTTTTCTTTTTGATTATTCTATCTGGGGGTTAAATCCTTTCGGATTTCATCTGACCAATATCATATTGCATCTTTGCGCCGGCGCATTGATTTACAGGCTATTCGATATCCTATTTAATAAATCGCACCTAGCCTTTTGCGCAGGGTTTTTCTTTGTCTTGCACCCTATAAATACATCGGTGGTCAATTACGCCACTAGCAGAGCCGATATCTTAGCCGCGCTATTCATTTTATGCGCTTTAATCATTTTCCTGAAAACAAAGACCTATAAATATTACCTTTTATCGCTGTTTTGTTTTATCCTGGCTCTTTTATCTAAAGAGATTGCTTTAGTTTTTCCGTTATTTTTGGTATTTACGGCGGAGATGTATTTTAAAATAAATAAGCCTGGAACAGAAAAAGGTATTGTCATTAGAAAAGAGCGCCTTTGGTAT
>VGKF01000120.1 GCA_016867175.1 Candidatus Omnitrophota bacterium
GTATGCTCAAAATGCGCAGATCCTAACCTATCCTTAGTCACTGCCGTCCAGCCATTTTCCAGGATGCGCGATTCCCAGCCACCCATATTCACCATCGGCTCGATAGCCAGGACCATGCCGTTCTTTAATACCGGGCCCAGGCCTGCCTTTCCGAAATTTGGAACCTCCGGCTCTTCATGGAGACTGGTTCCTATACCATGGCCTACGAACTCCCTAACTACGGAGAAACCGTTTCTCTCCACATAGCTCTGTATGGCATAGGAGATATCCGAGAGCCGGTTATCCGGCCGGGCCTGTTTTATGCCTTCGGAGAGCGCTTTTTTAGTTATCTCAATTAACGCTCTTGCCTTCGGGTCAATTCGGCCTATCCCTACTGTAATCGCCAGATCTGAGAAATAGCCTTGATAATTCACGCCCAAGTCCAGGCTTATAATATCGCCTTCCTTCAGCGTCCTTGCACCTGGTATCCCATGCACTATCTCTTCGTTAACCGAAGTGCAGATGCTTGCAGGGTATCCTTTATAACCTTTAAATGCCGCCTGAGCCCCTTCATTGCGTATCAACTTTTCTGCCAGGAGGTTGAGTTTTTCTGTAGTAATTCCGGCCTTTACCTCTTGCCTAATCTTTTCCATCACCCCAGCCAGAATCCTGGCTGAGCCCCGCATCATCACCAGGTCTTTTTCAGACTTTAAGGGAATCATGGTGGTCTTTAGCCATGCGGATAATCTGATGCAAGACTATACTTGGTTCCCCGTCTGCATTCAAGCGATACAGAATATTCTGGGCCTGGTAATATTTTACCAGAGGCGCTGATTCGCTATGGTAGACCTGGAGGCGCTTGCTAATGGTCTCTTCTTTATCGTCGCTCCTTTGATAAAGGCCTCCCCCGCAGCTATCGCAGATCATCTCTTTTTTAGGCGGCATATTATTGAGGTGAAAGTTAGCGCCGCACTTGGAGCAAACAAGCCTACCCCCCAATCTCTGGATAACTACAGATTCGCTGGTTTCTAGATAAACCGCAAAATCTATATTTAACTTTCGTTCCTTAAGCTTCTCATCGAGCGCCTGCGCCTGGGCCAGGGTGCGCGGGTAGCCATCCAGTATAAAGCCGCTTTTAGCATCCGGCTGATCGATCCTCTCCATAAGCATGCGCGTGACCAGCTCATCCGGGACCAGCACACCCTTATTCATAAAATCTTTAGCCTCTAGCCCCAGCGCTGTACCTAGGCTCGCGCTCTTACGCAAGATATCTCCGGTTGATATATGGGGTAATCTAAGCTCTAGAGCCAAAGTCTTTGCCTGCGTACCCTTTCCTGCCCCCGGAGGCCCCAAAAGTATTATTCTCATATTAAATACTTATGACTCATTTGGGATTTGGATATTTGGATTTGGGATTTACCCATTTCTTACCTTCTCCCTTTGATGTGCCCGCCCTTTATAAAACCTTCGTAATGATGCATCAAGAGATGCGACTCTACTTGTTTAATGGTGTCTAGCATCACGCCTACTATAATCAGGATACCCGTACCTCCAAAGAATGAGGCTACGAGGTAGGGCACCTTAAGCCAGGCCATAATCAGATCAGGGAACATTGCAATAAAGGCAATAAATAACGCTCCTGCTAATGTAACGCGAGTCATCACGAAATCCAGGAACTCAACCGTAGAGCTACCAGGACGGATACCCGGGATAAATCCACCGTATTTCTTCATGTTCTCCGCCAGGTCAACAGGGTTAAAGACTATAGCGGTATAAAAATAGCAGAAGAATATTATCAAAAGAGAGTAGACCGCCGAATAAAGCACTTGGCCGCGCACCAGGCCATGCGCCCATCTCTGAAAAGCGGGGTTGGCTATAAAAGAGGCCATGGTCGCCGGAAAAAGGATTATCGACTGCGCAAAGATGATGGCTATAACTCCGGAGGTATCCACCTTCAAGGGTATATAGGTACTTTGCCCTCCGAAGATCTTCCTGCCTACGATCCTACGCGCATATTGTACCGGTATTTTCCTCTGCCCCTGGGTTACCAGGATTACAGCTAAGACTACAAAAACCAATAACCCCAACATAATCAAAAGCGTTACCGGTTGAATCTGCCGGCGCGAAGGAGAAAACGGAGAGATTAATATGAAAAGCTGGTGTATCGCCGCCGGGATCCTTGAGATAATGCCTGCGGTAATGACCAAAGAGATGCCGTTTCCAATGCCCCTCTCCTGTATTTGTTCTCCCAGCCACATAATAAATATGGTGCCTGTGCTTAAGGTAAGCACTGTAAGCAATCTAAAGCTCCAGCCGGGATTTACTACTATCCTCAAACCTTCAAAGCGCGCAGGATCCTCGAGCCACATGGCAATGAAGAAGGACTGAATTACGGAAAGCACCACTGTGCCGTAACGCGTGTACTGATTTATCTTTTCCTGGCCGGACTTACCTTCTTTTGCCAGTTTTTCCAGCGCTGGTATAACCGCAGTCAAAAGCTGCAGGATAATGGAAGCGGAGATATATGGCATGATCCCCAAGGCAAATATGGTCAGCCTCTCCATTGCGCCTCCCGAGAACATATTGATTATGCCAAAGAGCGTGCCGCCTTGGGTTTTGGCAATGCGGTTAAAAAATTCCGCAAGTGCCGAACCGTCAATCCCTGGGGTAGGGACGTAACAGCCGATACGATAGATAGCAATAAGGAGAGCGGTTATAATCAACCGTCTTTTTAAATCCGGAATTTTAAAAGAATTTACCAGCGCGCTAAGCATTTATAATCTCAAACCTCCCGCCGGCAAGCTTGATCTTCTCCTGAGCCTTGTTTGAGAACGCATGAGCGGATATAACTACTGCTGTCTTTATTTCTCCCTCTCCCAGGACCTTAACCAACTTATTCCTGTCCTTAATTAACCCCTTTACCTCTAACAATTCCGGGGTGATCTTATCTTCTTTTATCTTAGCCAGAGACTCTATATTTACTATCTGGTACTCTTTTCTATTCATGCTGGAAAATCCCCGCTTAGGAATTTTACGGATCAAAGGCATCTGCCCGCCCTCAAAACCAGGATAAGTGGCCCTGCCAGAGCGCGAAGTCTGGCCCTTGCTGCCGCGGGTTGAGGTTTTACCATGCCCAGAACCAGGCCCCCTACCCTTTAGCTTATTACGCCTATGAGCGCCCCTGGGTGGTTTTAAATTATAGAGACCTATTTTTATAAAATCCTGCTGCTTATCTAAGGATACGGCCTCCTTACTAGCTGACTTTCTTACGGCAATCTTCAGCGAAGAGTGAGGTTTAGTTATTTTACTTTTCATTTTTTGCTGGTTTAAGATTCTTTAATCCATCAATGGTAGCCTTGATAACATTAATGGGGTTATTAGATTTTAAA
>VGKF01000121.1 GCA_016867175.1 Candidatus Omnitrophota bacterium
AGATTCCCCTTATTTTAAAGAAATACGTTGCCGCGGGAATTACCTGGAAGCCGGAGCTGCGGTTGAATTAGCAAAGCTTTTATCTGTCACTGAAAAACTCAGCCTCTCCGGAGCAGAATTTTTGGCAGGGATACCCGCTACGATAGGCGGGGCCTTAGTGATGAATGCCGGCATATCCCGGAGAACTAAAGACGCAAAGATAAAAAGGCTTGATATTTCCCAGCTCGTAACGGAAGTTACGGTAATGGATTATAACGGCAATATAAAAAGATTAAAAAGAAAAGAAATAAACTTCGGGTATCGCAGCAGCAGCCTTTCGGAATGCATTGTATTATCCGCTCGTCTTAAATTACGTAAGAAGGATAAAAGGCAGATAGCGCAGTATTTGAAAGAATATCTGGATTACCGTAAGAGCACTCAGGACCCTTCCTGGCTCTCTGCTGGTTGCGTTTTTAAAAATCCCAAAGGATATTCTGCCGGAAGGCTGATAGACCTCTGTGGCCTAAAGGGTAAGAAGATAGGGGGTGCTAGCGTTTCTATGAGGCACGCCAATTTTATAGTCAATAGGGGGGGGGCTAAGTCAGGCGATATCCTGAGGCTTATGGCATTAATCAGCGAGAAGGTAAGGCTTAAGTTTAATATAGAATTAGAGCCAGAGATAAAGATATGGCAGAATTAAATTTGGGTAGGATAGGGGTTTTGATGGGCGGGCCTTCTATGGAAAGAGAGATCTCTCTTAAGTCCGGACATGCCGTATATGAGGCGCTGGTTGGTATGGGGGTGGAGGCAATCCTAATAGATATAAAAACGGATGGGGTAGAGGAGAATATAGAATTATTGAAGTCGCATAAGATCTCTTGTGCATTTCTGGCCCTGCACGGAAGTTTCGGGGAGGACGGCCAGATACAAGAGATACTGGAAAATATAAAAATTCCTTATACCGGATCAGCTGCACGAGCAAGCAGATTGGCAATGGATAAGGTTGCCTCGCGTAAGATATTTAGCGCAGCAGGCTTAAGCGTGCCTGATTATGAAGTTTTAGAGAGGGATTCTTTTGGCCCAGGTTGGGAATACCGTAGTAATCTGGGATTACCTTTGGTGGTTAAGCCGGCCTCTAATGGTTCAAGCATAGGATTATCAATAGTTGACAAGAAGGAAGAGATAAAAAAGGCAGTGCAGCTGGCTTTAGGTTTTGACGAAAGGGCAATATTAGAAAGGTATATTCCCTCTAGGGAGCTGACCGTGGGCATAGTAGAGGAAGAGGCCCTTGCGGTAATAGAGATAATTCCCAAAAAAAGGTTCTTTGATTATGAGGCTAAATATCAGATAGGCATGACCGAATACGTGGTCCCCGCAGAACTGGAAGAAGGGATCTCGAAAAAAGTTCAGGGAGTAGCCTTAAAGGCGCATAATCTACTTGGTTGTTTTGGCTGTTCCAGGGTGGATATACTGTTAGATGAGAGGGGTATCCCTTTTGTGTTGGAGCTTAATTCTATACCAGGGTTTACTCCTACGAGCCTCTTGCCTAAGTCGGCAAGGGTTGCGGGGATTGATTTTGTCCAGCTTTGCCTTAAATTAATCCAGTTGGCATATGAAAGGACGCAAGTCAGCGTTTCCCATTAAAGCGGTATTAGCGCTAGTATTATTTTGTGCGCTGCTTTTGGTTTTATTATACCTGGGGCATCGTTTAAAGAATCTGGGCCTTTTTAAGATAAAATACATTATCAGCAAAGAGGATAGCCAGATTGAACTTCCTCATCTTAAGGGCATCAACATATTTGAGGTCAATCTTAGAAAAGAGTCTGCGCGTTTAGAGGGCTTATACCCAGGGTACAAGATAATAAAGCTGATCAGGGTTTTGCCTGACCGTATCTTTGCAGATTTTATAGAGCGTAGGCCGGTAGCTTACGTAAAATTATACCGCTATTTCTGCGTGGACGATGGATTGGTTTTATTCGATTTGCCTAAACAAGCACAGGCCGGGGAGCTTCCGCTTATCTTGGGGCTGGATAGAAGGATATATAACCCTAGCCCAGGGGCAAGGGTCAATCTCAGGGAGCTTGCGCTTGCCGTAGATATTATAAAGAAGGCAGGGGTGACTCCCGTATTGAAGGATTGCCAGATTAAGACAATAAGTGTCCATAGCCTTAATAACGCCTCTTTTTTTATTTCCGGGGGCCTGGAGGTTAAGATCAGCCAAGATGATATAAGTGACAAGATGTCTATCTTAGGCAGCTTGCTTAACCAGGAAAGAAGCGGCCTTGACAAAATACGATATATCGATTTAAGGTTTAAGGAACCTGTGATAAAACTAAAAAATGCTGACTAATTATATCTGTGCTATAGACGTTAGTTCTAGCAAGGTTTGCGCTGTGGTAGCCCAGACCAAGGGCAGGCATATAGCTAACATATTCTTTGAGAGTCTGCCTTCCAAAGGGATAAAGCGGGGGGTCATTGTAGATTCTATCGCTTTGGTCGGGTCAATCGGGCAGACCTTAAAAAACTTAAAGAGCAAGTCAGGAATCAATATAAAGTTTATCTATGCCAATATTTCAGGCCAGGATATCGTTACCAGACATAGCCATGCTATTGTGCCCTTAGCAGAAAGAGGCAATAAAGTCATTAGTACCCTGGATGTGCAGAGGGTCAATGAGCAGGCCCGAGTATTGGGTTCAAATTTAGAAGAAGAGATTATACATTCTATACCTTTCAGTTATTCCATAGATTCCAAGAGCAATATTATAAATCCCCTGGGCCTATATAGCCATAGGCTGGAGGTTGATTTATATTTGATCTGCGGTAAGCTTTCAGCTGTGCAGAGTTTCAGCCGCGCGGTAAACCAGGCAGGATATGAAATCAAGGATCTTTTTTTCTCCGGGATAGCCACTAGCAGAATACTATTCTCGGATGAGCTTAAGGAAGGTTTAAATATATTCTGCGATATCGGCAGCGACATAACCGAGGTAATGATCTTTGAAGATAGCCTGCTTAAAGAGGTGAAGATACTGCCTATTGGAGGAGACGACCTCACGCAGGAGCTGGCAGAGTCCCTAAATATTCCTTTGGATCTGGCCGAAGAAGTAAAGAGGGCTTATGCGAGCGTGGGAGATTACAGCCAGATGAGGGAAGACAAGGAGATTTTAATAAAGAGAAATAATATTTATAAACCGATAAAGCAGAAAGCGGTTTGCGAGATTCTGACCAAAAAGACAAAATCTATCTGCTCAAATATAAAAGACTCAATAGAAAAAATTACTTTGCTAGAGCGTACAAATAATTTTGTC
>VGKF01000122.1 GCA_016867175.1 Candidatus Omnitrophota bacterium
CGCAGCACGATCCACCGGCACTTCGTCTCTATAGTAAAAGAAGTTAAAGATAATCAGGTAGAGAAACCAACATCCTATATATATGTGCTCAGGGAACGCAATGCAAGAGAGCAAAGAGAAAGATTCTTCTGTAGAATTAAGGGTAGCATGTATATGGTTAATAACGGAAAGCTGTTCTTGATCCTGTTTATGCATTCTTTGAAGATAAGCCTGGTTGCTACGGCAATTAAAAGCGTATCTTAAAGAGGCGGATATGGAAGACCGTAGGATGTACACTCGTATCAAGATGAATATGCGCCTGAAGTTCCTCGACCTAAGCAAGGGAAAGGAAGGAGAGGCAGATACTGTGGATATCAGCGGTAACGGAGTAGGATTCGTGACTAAAGAGGATTTATCCGTTAATACGCCCTTAGATATATGGTTGATGATACCTGATCAGCATGAGCCGTATTACGTTAAAGGAGAGGTGATCTGGTCAAAGCAATTGAATGGGAACGGCCAACAGCGCGTGGGGGTGCATATAAAAGAGGATTTGATGGGCTTAGCTAGGACGTTACGATTTAGGCAGCAGACTTGAAAAAGGTAAAAATATCCTTGACAAATGTAGGCGTCTAGGATATACTTTATAAAAGGTTTTAGTAAGCCATTTATGGTCCGGAAGTCCTGATTAGAGGTAGTCAGGATTGCCACGAGTAACTTAAGCCGGATTGACTAAAGGGTCAATCCGGCTTTTTGTCTTTTTAGGGCCGGTAAAAGAAGAAAAGGTGAGAAGATGAAAAAGATAACAGCTTTAAAAATGAAATACTCAAGCGGCCTATGGCCGCGAAAGTATAACCAAGAAGGAGGTGATTAAGATGAAAAAGACATTGATTTTGATGCTTGCAGCGCTGGTAGGTTTGTTTAATGTGCTTCCTTGTTATGCTGCGTCTTCAGCTAATGTCTCTGTTAATGCAGTGGTTCCTAACAATACTCCGCAGTTGAGTTTGATCATCAAGGAGTTAAATACACAAGGTCAGGAGCCCTGGACCGGGACAACGGTTGATGCCATGAACTTCGGCCAACTTACGACTAAGGCAGCGGACGGTAGTGACGCGGGAGTTTGGTTTAGCCCGAAATACTACTGCGTGTTTCTATTCACTACTAGTTACGGCAACCGCTATGAGGTACGCAGTACCTCTGTAGGATTAAGCAATGGCGCAACACCTTTACCTGCTGGAAGTTTCATGCTGGTTCCTGGTTATGCTTCTCAGGATGAGTGGTCAAAGGGTAATGCTCAGGGTGCGCAGCCAACAGGTTCTACTTTAGGGACAACTAATTCAGCAGTAGGCACAGATAGGCTGATCTACCGAAGCGAAGTTGCAGCATCGAACAGGATTATCCGGGCGTTCTATAGCATACCTTCTTATTTAGCAGGTGGTGCTAAGCCGTACGAAGGTTATGAGCCGATACCGACTAGCCAGGCAGCTGGCACTTATACTGGTACGGTTACCATTACCATAGCGGCGATTTAAAGCAGCTATAGAAATTTTCGGATAAATATTATTTTAGATATAGCTTATGAGAAAGGCTATTTACTAAGCTTTTCCTTGGGTAGCTTTGCATAAAAAATCGTTGCGCTATTTTTAAAAAGGTATAAAATAATATGCATGATCCGTCCTTTTAAGCCACTTTTTCTGGCACTACTTGTTTATCTGATATCCTTCCCTTCATTTCTATCGGCCATAGAAGTAGCCCAAGTTGAGCCGGCAAAGACACGCTTAAGTATCCCGCCTGGAAGTTCAAAGACCGGCACCATCAAAATATATAATCTCTCTCCAGAGGCAAAAACTATAAAGGCATATTTAGAGGATTGGGTTTATCTGCCGGCCTGTGACGGGACTAAAGATTTTAAGCCCGCAGGCACTACAGAGCTATCCGCAGCCAATTGGATAACATTCTCTCCTTCTGAGTTTAACCTTCCTGCCTATGGCAAGCAAATAGTGAATTTCACGGTAAAGGTCCCTGAAGGCGTTAAGGGAGGACGCTATGCGGTAATATTTTTTGAAAGTTATATGCAGGAGCCCAAGAAAGACGTAGAGGGGGTAAGCGTAAATATGGCAGTGAGAATTGCCTCACTTATTTATATAGAGCCGCAAGGCACCATAAACCGCAATATCGCAATAGATGGGCTTAAGTTAACCAATGAGAAGAATAAGCTTAAAATCAAGGCCAGGCTTGCCAATAAGGGTAATGTTGATGTTAATACCAAGGGGACTTTTTTTATTATTGACCGCAAGGGCATGGTCTATGCCAGGGGAGAATTTAATGAGGTCTATACCTTTCCCGGAGATAGCGCTGATCTCTTGGCAGAATGGCCAAAGAGTGTGCCTAAGGGAAGATACGATATAATCATGACCATAGATATATCGAAGTCATTGGAGGGCTCCGGTATTCTTAAGCCGCCTGCTATAACTAAACAGGCAGGGATAGAAGTCGCAGAAGACGGAGAAGCAGTAGTAATAGAGCCTTTAAAATAAAGTTAAAATTAAGTTGACAAAGCGCCTTAAATATATATACTATATATAAGATATAGGAGGACTTTTTAGGATCCGGCAGGCCTTGATTAGAGGTAGTCAGGGCATGCCACGGTAAGATTTAAGCCGGATTACAGAGAGTGTAATTCCGGCTTTTTTATCCTACGGTTAGCTAAAAACTGTTGACAAATCGACTTAACTATATATAATATATGCTACTTATGAAACAAAGGCCTAGCCTGGGATTTTTTATTCTAGCGCTCATTTTAAGTACTTATTTTATTCTAGCAGGTAATGTCTGGGCAGCATTTGATTTATCGGTTAATCCCTATCAGGGCGGCTATGATTTAAGGTTCGATAAGATCACCCCTGATATGGCTAGGGTAAATAGAGAGGTAACAGTTAGGGTTACTTCTACTATTGCCAAGCAGTACCGTCTAAGCAATATGTTTATACAGCCCCTGAGCACTCTGGAAGGCGCTCGCCTGCCAGAGGGGTGTTTTGTAGTTTACGGGATCAGGGGTAGTAATAGTTTCGGCACTATCAATGTAGAAGAAGAGGTTCCGGTTAGATTAGGTAGTCAGATAATCTATACTTCTAACGCAACCGGAGCTTCAGATTCTTTTACCCTGGTTTATGGAATATTACCTTCGTCTAATATTGTTTCAGGTTCTTATAAAGGCAGATTAGGGTTTACCCTGGAGCCGATTGATTCTACACAGAGCCCGGTTACAGTGATGCTGGATGTA
>VGKF01000123.1 GCA_016867175.1 Candidatus Omnitrophota bacterium
ACATGATACGGAAGATACGCCAGGTATCCTCTCGAGTAAAATCATTTCTAAGCTTCATTTTCTCCATCTTTTCACCGCCTTAAGAATGACCCCTCATTTTTAAAAGGGGGTGAGCATAACCGCACTCCTAATTTTACCAACGTAAAGAAACGCCGATAAGATTAGGGCGCGGTTAATACTCATTTTTTTACGCCCCATTGGCCTTCTTTTTATTAAAACGCTAACCCTTGAGGCAATTCTCTATTGCGCTGCTCCAGGCCTTGTATAACTCATTAACAGATTTATTAATTAACCGGTTAATGATGAGCCTCTGGCCCCCTACCCTGCCAATTACAGAAACTGGTGTTTTATTCTTTTTGGCAATCCGCAATATTTTATTTACGTTCTTTTGCTTAGCGCTCAAGATTATGCGTGATTGAGACTCGCCAAATAAAAGCGCGTCCTTCCTTATATTATCAGATGCCAAATTAATTACGGCACCTATTTTCCCCCTGGGACTGCTGATGCAGCATTCTGCTAAAGCAACTGCAATGCCTCCCTCAGAGCAATCATGCGCAGACTGAATAAGGCCTTTTCCTATAGCCTCTAATGCAGTTTTCTGCGCGCTCTTCTCTAACTTCAAATCAATCTCAGGACACCTGCCAATCTTGCGACCATGGAGAGTCTTTAAATATTCACTGCCTCCTAATTCTTCTTTGTTTTTACCCAGCAATAAAATCACGTCTTGGCTGTCTTTGAAATACTGCGTGATTATTTTCGATTTGTCCTTTATCAACCCTACCATCCCCACGATCGGTGTCGGATCTACCGAGCCTTTGGGGTTTTCATTGTTGAAACTAACATTTCCGCTCACTACCGGAGTATTCAGGGCACGGCATGCCCGGGTAATCCCTAAGGCCGCCTGCTTAAATTGCCAGAAGACCTCGGGGTTCTTAGGATTGCCGAAGTTAATCCCATCGGTAATAGCCAGCGGCAGGGCCCCCGCACATACTAGATTCCTGGCTGCCTCTGCTACTGCAATCTCGCCGCCCTTAAAAGGATCGAGATAGCAATAGGTAGAATTACAGTCTGTGCTAACCGCAATTGCTTTTTTTGTCCCCGGTACCGCAGCTACTCCTGCGTCAGAGCCTGGGGCCAAGAGGACATTCTGAGCAACCCTAGGGTCGGCATGTTTAAACACCCAGCCCTTGCTGGCAATAGTAGGATTGCTCAATAATTTCACCAAGGCGCCATTACAATCCTTAGGCTCTTTTATGCTCGATAAATTCAGTCTCTGTACTTTGGATAAATATGCGGGCCTGCTGGCCTTTCTTTTATAAATAGGGGACTCTACCAGCGCTGCTGCAGGAACCTCAGCAACCACCCTGCCATGCTCCTTAACGCGCACCATGCCATCATTAGTGACTTTACCAATTATATCCACTGGCACATTCCATTTAGCAAAAACTCTTTTTACCTCTTCTAATTTTTTCTTCTCTACAACCACCAACATCCTCTCTTGAGACTCAGAAAGCATGACCTCATAAGCGTTCATCCCTTTTTCTTTACGCGGCACCAAGGCAATATCTATTTCCGTGCCGGTCTTTGCCTTATACGAAGTTTCACAGGTTGAGCAAATAAGCCCGGCGGCGCCCATATCCTGCATACCTAAAGCCAATTTTTTAGCTATCATCTCAAGGCAGGCCTCTCTTAAAGCCCTGCCCATATGCGGATCTCCGATAGCAACCGCAGAGCTCTTCTTGCTTGCATCTTCATCCAATGCCCCAGAGGCAAAGGCTGCCCCTTCTACGCCGTCCCTGCCGGTTGGACCGCCTACGATAAGCACTAAATTTCCCGCGCCTTTGGCCCTGGCTTTAACAAGCGCCTTGATTTTCACAATCCCTACTGTCATTGCATTAACCAGAGGGTTGCCCTCAAAGGACTCATCAAAATATATCTCGCCTCCAAGGACAGGGATTTGTACCACATTGGCATAATCCGTAAAACCGCGGATGATATTTTTAAACAAAATTTTTACCTTTCCCTTTTCCAGTTTACCTAGGCGCAGAGAATCCAAGAGGCCTATAGGCCTGGCACCCATAGTAAAAATATCTCGTATGCAACCGCCTCCGCCGGTGGCTGAGGCTGCGTATGGCTCAACCGCTGAAGGATGATTATGCGATTCGATTTTAAAAACTACTCCTAAGCCATCTCCAATATCCACAACCCCGGCATTTTCTCCCGGGCCCTGCACAACCTGTTTTCCCCTGGTCGGGAAAAGCTTAAGCACCGGCTTTGAATTCTTATAAGAGCAGTGCTCGCTCCACATTGCCGAGAATAAACCCAGCTCTGTATAGTTAGGTTCCCGGCCCATACGCCTCTTGATCATCTTATATTCATCCATGGTTAAACCTTGCTTCTCAATCAATTCTTTAGTGATAGGAATTGCTTCGCTTGGCATCTTAAACTCCTTTTAATGATCCCTTGGCTTACGTAGCAGAACTGTGCATGCGTAATCTTTTATTTGATAAATTCTCGCCTCAATTGCCGTTTAAGAACCCCGTCATTAAACGGCCCAACGCTCCATTGCGGGCATTACTTTTTTCTGCGCCATTGCAGATATTTTATAATTTTTAAAGAAGACCTAAAGCTTCCTTTCTGTTCCGAGGGGAAAAGGCAGGATTATAACTAATCTTATTTACAGTCCGGCTCTGCGAAAAATCTTATTTATGTTGCGTAAATAATAATCCAAATCGAATACCTTATCCAGTTCTTTTTCCGTAAGGAATCTGGCTACCTCCTTATCTTTAAGAAGCGTGTCCTTAAAATCAAGGCCCTCCTTCCAACTCCGCATCGCGCTCCTCTGTACTATATCATATGCCTTAGTACGGCCTAAGCCTTTATCCATCAGGCTTAAAAGCACCCGCTGAGAAAAAATCAGGCCCTTAGTCTTTACCAGGTTAGTGAGCATATTTTCCGGATAAACCAGCATCCCCTCAACCACTTGAATGAATTTATTAAGCATATAATCCAGGGCAATAGTGGAATCTGGAAGGATTATCCGCTCAGCAGAAGAATGGCTGATATCGCGTTCATGCCAAAGCGCCACATTCTCTATTGCCACCAGCGAATTACTGCGCAAGACCCTGCTTAAACCGCAGATACGCTCGCAGATCACCGGATTTCTCTTGTGCGGCATTGCGGATGAACCCTTCTGACCCCTGCCAAATGGCTCTTCTACCTCACGCACCTCTGTGCGTTGCAGGTGCCTTATCT
>VGKF01000124.1 GCA_016867175.1 Candidatus Omnitrophota bacterium
GACCTGATAAAACAACTTCTTAACCGCAAGCGGCCTAAACTAACTTTAGGCAAACAGTTATGGGATTATTTATATATTGACGATGCGGTTGGTGCCTTTATCAGCTTGGCAAGGGCAGAAAAAGCATGCGGGGTGTATAATCTTGGTTCCGGTAGCAGCAGCCCTATCCGTAGCATTGTAGAGATGGTAAGAGATATGATCGACCCCTCTTTTGAGCTGGTTTTTGGCGAAATTCCTTACAGGCCGGATCAGGTTATGCGCCTGGAGGCAAATATCGATAAGTTGACAAAAGAGACAGGCTGGTTACCTCAAGTAAAACTAAAAGATGGGCTGCGCAGTCTCATAGATTCGATAAGAGAAGAGCATCAGAATAAAGGCAGAATATGAACTGTAGGATTTGTAAGACAGAGACAAAATCATTTGGCGTCTTCTCCGGCATGCCTTTGGCAGAAACATCGGAGGTTTTAAGATTATATTCTACTCCAACCGAGTTTACCAAAAAGATAGATATAGAATTGTTGCAATACCCTCTCTGCGGACATTTTCAAATAAAGGAACTTGTTTCTAAAGCCTCCTATGAGGATTATCTCGCCTCGCCTTCCCTTGCTACATATTCAAAGAAACTACGGGATCTACAGACCGAACAAATCAAGATACTGTCTTCTTTAAATAAAATCTCAGATAATTTTATTGAAATCGGTTGCGGCGACGGTTCCTTCCTTGAGCAGGCAAGGAGATCTTTTAAAAATACCGTAGGTATTGAGCCTTCAAAGAGTTACTGGAAAATTTGTAAGACAAAAGGGCTGAATGTTATTAACAAGCCATTAACCCGAGAGCTTACCTTTGATTATAAATTTGACTCTTTTTGTTCCCGCCAGGTTTTTGAGCATCTTATAAATCCGCTAGAAGGATTATCTATAATCCATGACTTAATCAATGCTGGTGCAACCGGATTAATTGAAGTGCCAAACGGCCAAAAGATGATTGACGACGGCAGATACTTTGATTTATTTATTGATCATCTTAATTACTTTACCCACTTGAGCCTGTCTCATCTTGCTAAACTCGCAGGTTTTGAAATAATTATGCTGCGCGAGAGCTTTGGCGGGGATTTTCTGGAGATTTATCTAAAAAAGCCTAAGAAGAGTATTGACCTGCTATCAAAAAGAAGCAAAGACTTTGCCTTTATAAAAGACGCGGTTTCTAAATATAAAAGTATTTCCTTATGGGGCGCCGGCGCAAAGGCCCAATCTATTATGACGGCGCTGGAAGGCACTTTAAATTTAAGGTATATTTTTGACTCCGACCCTAATAAGCACGGCAAATATCTTTGTAATTCGAGCGTTAAAATAGCTCCGCCTTCTCTCCGGCATATTAATGAAAACGAGCTGATCGTAATATTTGCCATCTCATATCAGGATGAAATCATAGATTCTCTCAGGAATCTTTATCAGTATAGGGGGGATATTTTGTGTTTAGCAGAACAGCCGCAGATATTAAAGATATAAAGAAATCCATTATTCATATGACCCACTATTCGAAATCTTCGCATGTGGGTAGCTGTTTATCTATCGTAGATATTCTTTACGTCTTGTATTTTAAAGTATTGAATATCGACCCTGCTAAGCCCAAAAAGCCTAAAAGAGATATATTTATCCTAAGCAAGGCCCATGCCAGCGCTGCTTTATACGCCGTGCTTGCCCAACGCGGATTTTTCCCTAAGAGTTATCTGAATAAATTTTGTATAGACAAAGGCATATTGCCGGGACACCTTGACAAAGAATCTGCCCCGGGCATAGAGATATCAGGAGGCTCGCTTGGGCATGGGTTATCAATCGGCGTCGGCCTGGCTTTAGCAAACAGCAAAGATCGTAATCCAGGTAAGATATTTGTTTTGTTAGGTGATGGCGAGTGCAATGAGGGTTCGGTTTGGGAGGCAATAATGCTTGCCGCGACATTAAGGCTGGATAATTTAACCGCCATCGTTGACTATAATAAACTTCAGGGTTTTGGTAAAACAAACGAAGTTATAAAACAAAAAAATATGGCAGCGAGGTGGAAGGCCTTTGGCTGGGAGGTTTTTGAAATAGACGGCCATGATTTAAAAGAAACAGAAAAAGTCCTAAGGCGCCCTTCTAAAATGCCAAAAGTAGTTATTGCCCATACCACCAAAGGAAAAGGCGTATCTTTCATGGAGGATAGGCTTGAGTGGCACTATAAATCTCCTGACGATGAACAGCGCCGTAAGGCCATGGAAGAGCTAGGCGGCCTAGACATATGAGAAATACATTTATAGAATGCCTGATTGAACGCTCAAGGTCCGATAAGCGCGTGTTTATTATAACCGCTGATATGGGCTTTTCTGTCTTTGAAAAATTCATGAAAGAATTTCCAGATAGATTTTTGAATGTCGGGATAGCAGAGCAAAATGCTATCGGCGTAGCAGCAGGGTTAGCGCTATCAGGCAGAGTGGTTTATGTATACAGCATCATACCTTTTATAACCATGAGGTGCTTTGAGCAGGTCAGGCTTGACTTGGCCTATATGAACCTTAATGTAAGATTGATTGGCGTGGGCGCCGGTTTTTCTTATGGCGCGCAGGGCCCAACACATCATGCCATTGAAGATATAGCCATCATGAGGTCGCTTCCGAATATGACTGTCTGCTGCCCAGGAGATCCGCTTGAGGCCAGAGAGTTAATAAAACACAGCTTTGATTACCAGGGGCCTATTTATTTCAGGCTTGGCAAGAACCAGGAACCGAATATACACAACCAGAAAACAAAAATCAGAATCGGGCAAGCTATTAAGATTACGCAAGGTAAAGACGTAGCATTAATTACAACCAGCACGATGCTTAAGCAGGGCCTGGAATGGGTCCAGGGCTGGGCTAAAAAAGGGATAAAGGCGACATTTTTAAGCATGCCTACTTTAAAACCTCTTGATAGGGCAGCGATTCTCAAGCTTATCAATCAAGGCCTGCCGATTATCACGCTTGAAGAGCACAATATAATCGGCGGCCTGGGTAGCGCGGTAGCAGAAGTTATTGCTGAAAGCGGTAAGCCCGTTAGATTTAAGCGAGTTGCGATTCCTGATCAGTATTCTCGCGAAGTAGGGAATCAGGAGTTTTTGAAGAAAAAATCAGGCTTAAGGCGCATCCCGTCATTTTAATCAAAAGAATCATCTTAATCACAATGAATGATTTAAAATTCAGCGTT
>VGKF01000125.1 GCA_016867175.1 Candidatus Omnitrophota bacterium
AGGTCGGAAAGATCAATATCGAAGAAAACCCCATGGTACCTACCCGTTACGGAGTCATGTCTATCCCCACGCTTATGTTTTTCAATAAAGGCCAGGTTATAGACCAGCTAGCCGGGGCAATGCCTAAGGCTGAATTGAAGAGAAGAATAGAAGAAAACCTAAGTGAGGCCACGACTTGAGCAGAACGCCTGCCTATCGGCAGGATAGTGAAGCTAAGTCGTATGGCCGAACTTATCCCGGCAGCTAAGCGCTTCGCAGCTGCGGGATTAATTCGCACCAATAATACCTTGCCGAGCTCGGCAAGGTATTATGCGCTCATTCAAAATGAAGAAGATCTTTATTGCTGCTACTAAGCAGAACGACGGCAAGACCACTGTGTCGTTAGGTCTAATCACCAATTTAAAAAATAGATTCCAGAAGGTCGGTTTTATAAAACCGATCGGGCAGCGTTATTTAGAGGAAGAAGGCTTAAAGATAGATGAGGATTCCCTTTTGATCGAAGAAGTTTGTGGCATAAAATGCGGGCTCAAGGACATGAGCCCGATAGCGGTAGAAAAAGGTTTTACCGAAAAGTATATAGCCCAGCCACGCAAGCAAATAATCAGCGCTCAGATAAAACAGGCATTCGGCAGGGTATCTAAAGGACAGAACCTTGTTGTTATCGAAGGGACAGGGCATGCCGGCGTAGGTTCGGTATTCGACCACTCCAATGCCTATGTAGCAAGACTCTTAGGCTCAAAGGTTATTATCATTTCTTCCGGAGGAATCGGCAGGCCCATTGACGAAATTTTATTAAATAAAGCGCTTTTTGAGAAAGAGGGCGTCAAGGTTCTGGGCGTTATTGTAAATAAGGTATTACCCAGCAAGTTCGATAAAATAAATCAGCTGGTCAGAAAGGGCCTAAAGAGGAAAGGAATAGATGTCCTGGGGGTCATACCTTATAACAGTATCCTATCCCTTCCGACGATAGAGCAGATACTGGAAGAGACGGATTTTGAGCTTTTATGCGGCAAGGAGGCCCTAGAGAGTTATATCTCTAATGTTATCGTGGGGGCAATGGAGCCTCGCGATGCCATAAAATATATATTAGATGATAGCCTCTTGATAACTCCCGGAGACAGGGAGGATATGATTAAGACTGCCTTAGAATGCTATAGGAGAGATGACGAGAAAAGATTAAAAGTATCCGGCATTGTCCTTTCGGGCGGCATTACTCCGGAGAAATCGACTATGGACTTATTAGCCAAGGCCAAGATCCCGGTGTTATTGGCCCAAGACGATACTTATTTAGTAACCTCTACTATACACGACCTTACTGTTAAGATCAGGCCGTGCGATATTTTAAAGATAAATACCGCCATTCAACTCATTAAGGATAATGTAGATCTTGATGCCATATCGAAAGGAATGTAGAGATGGATGTAATTGATAAGATACGCCGTAAAGCAGCCGTTCAGCTAAAGACTATTGTTTTGCCGGAATATAAAGATGAGCGCACGATTGAGGCGAGCAATATTATCGAAAAGGAAGGGATTGCCAAGGCCTTACTTCTTAGTGAAGAGAGGATTTCAAAGCAGGATAAGGAAAGATACATAGAAGAATTTTATGGTTTGCATAAGAGTAAGGTCGCCGATATTAATGAAGTAAGGAAGATGTTTAATGACCCGCTTTATTATGCCGCTATGATGGTTAGGGAAGGCAAGGCAGACGGTTTTGTGGCAGGGGCAGCGCATACTACCCCGGATGTAGGCAGGGCCGCTATACGCTGCCTGGGGGTTAGCGAGCGCATAGGGATTGCCTGCAGCTGCTTTATTATGGCTGTGCCGGATTGCGAATACGGCGTAAAGGGCACATTTGTCTTTGCAGACTGCGGCATAATCCCCGAGCCTAATCCGCGCCAGCTGGCTTGCATAGCTGTAACCTCAGCAGAGTTGGCTGTCAAGGTGCTTGACCTTGTGCCTAGGGTCGCATTACTAAGTTATTCTACAAAGGGTTCGGCAAAAGGTAAAAATATAGATAAGATAGTAGAGGCCTTAGGGGCGGCCAGAGAGATGGCCCCTGATCTCCTGGTCGACGGAGAACTGCAGGTGGATGCGGCTATTGTCCCGGAGGTCGCTGAGATAAAATATCCAGAGAGCCCCGTAGGCGGGAATGCCAATGTCTTGATATTTCCTTCCCTAGAGGCCGGCAATATTAGTTATAAACTTGTCCAGCGGCTCTCTAACGCAAGGGCATTAGGGCCTCTGATTTTAGGTTTGAATAAACCCTGCAGCGATCTATCGCGCGGTTGTTCCATAGAGGATATAGTGGATTGCGTAGCGGTTACTGCCATAAGGGCACAATGAAGATATTAGTCATAAACTCCGGAAGTTCTTCCATAAAATACAAGCTCTTTCAGATGCCCCGAGAATCGCTGGTACTAAAGGGCGCTATCGAGCATATAGGAGAGGAGGGCTCCCGGATACAGGATCACTATGCCGGCCTTAAGATTATACTGGGTAAGGTTTGCGGGGTCCAGGCAGTAGGGCACAGGGTAGTGCACGGAGCAGAGAAATTTAGAATACCGGTTTTAATAAAGGAATCAGTGCTTAAGAAAATCAAAGAATGCTGTATTCTCGCCCCCCTGCATAATCCTGCTAATCTAGCCGGGATCTTAGCCTGCAAGAAACTATTGCCGGGGATAAAGCAGGCAGCGGTTTTTGATACTGCCTTCCATCAGACCTTGCCGGACTATGCCTATACCTACGGGCTGCCTTATGAATACTATAAAAAATCCGGTATAAGAAAATACGGATTTCATGGCACCAGCCACGAATATGTGGCTCATGAAGCGGCATTGATTTTGGGGAAACCCATTAACAGCTTAAAAATCATTACCTGCCATCTGGGTAATGGCTGCAGCATAACAGCTGTAGATAAAGGCAGGTCAGTTGATACAAGTATGGGCTTTACTCCGTTAGAAGGCCTGATTATGGGGACACGCTCGGGAGATATCGACCCTGCTTTGGTTACCTATATTATGCGTAAGGAGAAGCTTAGCCTTTCAGAGATAGATAGAATATTGAACAAGGCCAGTGGGCTTAAGGGTGTCTCCGGTATAAGCAATGATATGAGGCTATTAGAAAAGAAATCCAGGTCAGGCCATCTCCGCGCAAGGCTTGCTATAGATATGTTTATCTATCGCGTAAGAAAAT
>VGKF01000126.1 GCA_016867175.1 Candidatus Omnitrophota bacterium
ATTTAAAGAGCAAGTACTGGATGTCTTGTTTAAGGAAAGGCCCCTCACTCAACGCCCTTCTCCGGCTGCGGCTAAGATTAGAAAGATAGTGATTGATGCCGGGCATGGAGGAAGGGACCCCGGGGCTATTGGCAGGGCCGGCTTAAGGGAGAAGGACGTAACGCTGGATATTGCTAAAAGATTAGCCAGCCTCCTAAGATCCAACGGTTATAATATTATTATGACACGCTCTACTGATGTATTTGTATCCCTCTCCCGCAGGGTCCAGATAGCTAATAATTCCAAGGCAGACCTTTTTATCAGCATCCATGCTAATGCCAATCGCGTAAGGAGTTTGAGCGGTTTTGAGGTTTATTGCATCCCTGGGAATGCCAATGATTACCGCAGGGCTCTTTCTGCGGCAGAGAAGGAAACGCTTAATTTAGGAAACGCCTGCATCTCTTCCCCCTCATTAAAGTTAAGAACTATACTTTGGGATATGATTTATACTAGTAACCGTGCCCAGTCATTAAAATTAGCGCGGGATATCTGTAGCTCTGTAGGCAGTAATCTTAATACTAGGGTGATAGGGACAAAGAGCGCTAATTTCTACGTCTTAAAAGGCACCTCTATGCCTAGTATCCTGGTTGAAATAGGGTTTCTCTCTAATCCTAGCGAAGAACGCATGATCAGAAATAGTTCTTACCGTCAACAGGTGGCTTCGGCTATTGCCTCCGCAATATCCGAATATTCGAGGCCCAAGACGCTTGCGCAGGTCAGTAAGCAATGAAGGCGATCGGTGTATTTGATTCAGGGGTAGGCGGGCTTACGGTAGCCAGAGAGCTGATGCAGCAGCTCCCTTACGAAGATATCGTTTATTTCGGAGACACGGCGCGTGTTCCTTACGGTACAAAATCCAGGGAGACTGTCTTTCGTTTTTCAATAGAGAATATCTTGTTTTTGCTTAAGCATGACGTAAAGCTTATATGTATTGCCTGTAACACTGCTTCCAGCGTTGGCCTGCCGGCAATCAAGAGGCATTTTAAAGTTCCTATTGTAGGCGTGATTGGCCCAGGAGCAAAAGAAGCAGTATATGCCACGCGTAACAAGCGTATAGGGGTCCTGGGGACCAGGAGCACTATAAAAAGCCGTGCTTATGATATTGAAATAAAACAGCTTGACCGTAAGGCTAAGGTTATAGCAACGGCCTGCCCGTTATTTGTGCCTTTTGTAGAGGAAGACTGGTTAAACGGGAAAGTCGTATTAGAGGTGGCCAGGTCTTATCTTAAGCCATTAAAAGATGGTCGCGTAGATACCGCTATTCTAGGATGTACGCATTATCCATTACTAAAGCCGGTAATAAGAAAAGTCCTGGGTAAAAAAGTGATTCTGATAGATTCTGCCAGACAAGTAGCTATGGAGGTAAAAAAGATTTTAGCGCAAGACAGCCAGCTTAATAAGAAGCGCGTCAGCAGACATAGATTCTATGTCAGCGATAATCCTGAAGGCTTTTCCAAGCTAGCCAAGAGATTCCTGGGTAGCGCGGTACAAAATGTAAAGAAGGTGAATAGTGTATAAAATAAAAATAGAAGCTAATTTTAGCTCAGCGCATAACCTAAGGGGCTATCGGGGCAGATGCGAAGATCTGCATGGCCATAACTGGAGGGTAGAATTATCATTAGCCAGCCTTAGGCTTGATAAAACCGGGATGGTTATGGACTTTAAGCACCTTAAGAAGAAATTAAATGCTGTCTTAGATAAGCTGGACCATAAATACCTTAACGATATTGCTTACTTCAAAAGAGTTAACCCTACTTCAGAGAATATCGCTAAGTTGATCTATGATTCTTTAAAATCTAGCGTACGCGGAATTTTATCGGTAACGGTCTGGGAGAATGAAACCAGCTGCGCCACCTATGAAGAGTAGCAGGAGGTCTCTTTTGCCACGAGCCGTGGTTTTATTATCCGGAGGCCTGGATTCTGCCACTACTTTATATTTTGCCCGGAAAAAAGGATTCCGTTGTTTTTGTTTAATCTTTGATTACGGGCAGCGCCATAAAAAAGAAATAGGTTCGGCAGTAAAAATTGCGCAGGACGCAGGCGCTTCTTATAAAATTATCAAAATCTCCTTACCCTGGCAGGGCTCAGCTCTTTTGGATAAGAGGATAAAGATATCAAGGGGAAAAAAGGGGATACCGAATACCTATGTCCCCGGTAGAAATATTATATTTTTGAGTTTTGCCCTTTCTTATGCTGAGGCTATAGGTGCTGGCGCAATATTTATCGGGGCGCATATACAGGATTACAGCGGTTATCCTGATTGCCGTCCGCAGTTTTATCAGGCATTCGGCAGGGTGATCTCTACTGGGACCAAATCAGGAGTAGAAAAAAAAGAGATCAGGATAATTACCCCTTTAATCAATAAGGGCAAGGCTGAGATTATACGGCTGGGGGAGAACTTGGGTGTGCCCTTTGCGCTTACCAGGTCTTGCTATGAAGGTGCCAGCCGCCCTTGTGGAAGATGCGACAGCTGTTATTTCCGGGCTAGGGGATTTAAAGAGGCAGGTATTATAGACCCTGCATTAAATATATGAAGGGTAAGATAGCCGAGGTTTTTGAGAGCGTTCAGGGAGAGGGTATTTATCTGGGGGAGAAGCAGCTGTTTGTGCGTTTTTTCGGCTGCAATCTTAAATGTAAATACTGCGATACCAAAATGGACTGCTTTACGGAATACGAACCTGCAGAGCTCTTAGAGGAGATAAGGCTCTATCAGAATAAGTATCATTCCATATCTTTCACAGGGGGAGAGCCGCTTTTGCAGGCAGAATTCTTAAAAGAGATGCTTAGCCTTACTAAAAAAGATAATTTTAGGCATTATTTGGAGACTAACGGAACCCTTCCGGATGTATTAGGCCAGGTAATAGATGATATTGATATCGTGGCAATGGATATAAAGCTGCCTACCTCAACCGGCCTAGATAATTTTTGGCATAAGCACCGCAAGTTCCTGAGTATTGCTTCTGCAAAAGAGGTATTTTTGAAGAGTGTTATCTGCGAATCTACCCAGGAGGCTGACCTGCTCTTGGCCCTGGAGTTGATAAAAGAAGTAAATAGATCCTCGGTTATAGTCCTGCAGCCTAACAGCAGCGAAGATGGCGAGCCTCTGCGCAGGAAGATGGAGGCCTTCAGGGATATTTGTATTAGACACCA
>VGKF01000127.1 GCA_016867175.1 Candidatus Omnitrophota bacterium
AGGATCGGGCTTTCCCGTATCGAGCGCTCAATAAAAGAAAGATTGAGTATCCTGGGCGATTTCGATAATTTAAGCGTGCACTATCTTATTAATTCAAAGCTGCTCTCCAACCAAATACGCGATTTCTTCACCCGTAGCCAGCTCTCCCAGTTCTTAGATCAGGTTAATCCTTTAGCAGAGATGACGCATAAACGAAGGCTTAGCGCCCTGGGCCCAGGAGGCTTGTCGCGCGAACGCGCTGGCTTCGAAGTCAGGGATATACATCCTTCGCATTACGGAAGGGTCTGTCCTATAGAGACTCCGGAAGGGCCGAATATCGGCTTAATCGCTTCTTTAAGTACTTACGCGCGCGTCAATAACTTAGGGTTGCTTGAGACCCCTTATAGAAAAGTAGAGGAAGGCAACGTTACCCGTAAGATTGAGTATTTGACCGCAGATATAGAGGAAGAAAAGATTATCGCCCAGGCTAATGTACCTTTGGATAGCACAAGCCATTTTACAGAACGGGATATCTCCTGCCGCCATAAAGGAGACTTCCCTAAAGTCCCTCCTAAGCAGGTAGAATATATGGATGTCTCCCCTAAGCAGCTGGTTTCAGTAGCCGCTGCTCTTATACCATTTTTAGAGCATGACGATGCAAACCGGGCACTCATGGGTTCGAATATGCAGCGCCAGGCTGTGCCTCTGATGATTACCGAGGCGCCGATTGTAGGTACGCAGATGGAGGCAAAGGTAGCCTATGATTCCGGGATGGTAATAGCGGCCGAGGAGCCTGGCCGCGTAACCAGCGTAGATGCCGCATCTATTAGTATAGGAAAGAAGATTTACCATCTAAAGAAATTTCAGCGTACTAATGCCGATACCTGTTTGAATCAAAGGCCGTTGGTAAAGATTAGCCAGATGGTAGAAGAGGGAGAGGTAATCGCTGACGGCGCAGCTACCAGAAACGGTGAGCTAGCCTTAGGTAAAAATCTACTTTGTGCCTTTGTGCCTTGGAGGGGATATAATTTCGAAGACGCCATTCTTATCAGCGATAAGCTGATTAGAGAAGACGCCTTTACCTCAATACATATAGAGAAGTTTGAAATTGAAGCTATTGAGACCCGCTTAGGGAATGAAGAGGTGACCCGCGATATACCTAATGTCAGCGAAGAGTCTTTAAGAAACCTGGATGAAAACGGGATTATACGTATCGGAGCAGAGGTGAGTCCGGGAACCATCCTGGTGGGCAAGATCACCCCTAAAACCGAATCAGAGCTTTCTCCGGAAGAAAGGCTGTTGCGCGCCATATTCGGAGAGAAGGCAGGGGATGTGCGCGACACCTCTTTAACTGTGCCTCCTGGCGTAGAGGGCGTGGCAATAGATGTGCATGTCTTTGCGCGCAAAGACCGCGGCAGGAAATCCAAAGAAGAGAAGACCAAGGAATTGGCCAAGATCAGGGAGCTGAAGGCCTACTATAAGCAGGAGATAGAGTTTGTCTATAAAGAGAAGACTGTGCGTTTAGCTCAGGTTCTAGGAGTAGATAAGAAAAAGATAGATACTATGGATTTTTCGGATAATGAAGAAGCCAAGATTTTGGCTGCCTCATTTGACGAGCAGGTCCAGGAATTATTAGCTGAGCAGGAGCAGGAGATTGAGAAGGTCAGGCGCGGCGACGAACTGCCTCCGGGAGTCCTGAAGAGAGTGGTGGTTTACATAGCCACTAAGCGCAGGTTATCAGAAGGAGATAAGTTGGCGGGCAGGCATGGCAACAAAGGCGTGGTGGCGCGTATATTGCCCAAGGAAGATATGCCTTATCTGCCTGATGGCACGCCGGTTGAAATTGTTTTTAATCCCCTGGGTGTGCCTTCCAGGATGAACGTAGGCCAGATCTTAGAGACTCATCTGGGTTGGGCAGCCAAGGCGTTAGGCTTAGAGGTCGCCTCACCTGTGTTTGACGGCGCAACAGAAAAAGAAATCAAGGAACTTTTGAATAAGGCAGGGCTTCCTGAAGATGGCAAAATAAATCTTTATGATGGTTATACCGGAGAGTGTTTTGAACAGAAGGTAACCGTAGGCTATATCTATGTAATGAAACTCATACATTTGGTTGATGAAAAGATTCACGCCCGTTCTATAGGGCCCTATTCTTTAGTTACGCAACAGCCTCTAGGCGGAAAGGCGCAGTTCGGCGGGCAGAGATTGGGAGAGATGGAGGTTTGGGCACTGGAGGCGTATGGCGCGGCATTTACTCTTCAGGAGATGCTTACCGTAAAAAGCGATGACGTCTCAGGCAGGACCCGCATCTATGAAGCTATTGTTAAGGGCGAGCAACACCTCTCTCACGGGGTTCCTGAATCATTCAATGTATTGGTTAAGGAGCTGCAGGGGCTAGGTCTAGATTTTCGCACGGAGAAGGTTAAATGAGTGAAGCCAAGACGTATGGAACGATAGCGAACATAAGTCTTTTGGCTGAACTTTCCCTTGCGGGAGCAATAAATAGCACCCGCACGGGATTAAATTCGCGCAGACAACTTACTCACACTAACGTGTTCGTAAGTTGTGCGCTCATTTAAATGGAAGAAATCGCACAGTTTAATTCTATCTCGATAAAGATCGCCTCTGCCCAGGTAATCAGGTCCTGGTCTAAGGGCGAGATAAAGAAGGCAGAGACCATCAATTACCGGACACTTAAGCCCGAGAAGGACGGTTTATTCTGCGAAAAGATCTTTGGGCCGGTGCGCGACTGGGAATGCAACTGCGGAAAATATAAGGGCATAAAATTCAAAGGAATTACCTGCGACCGCTGCGGCGTAACCGTGGATCACTCTTCGGTAAGGCGCGAGCGCGTAGGGCATATTGAGCTGGCAACGCCGGTAACCCATATATGGTTCTTTAAGGCAGTGCCCAGCCGCCTCTCGGCACTTCTGGATATAGGCCTGCGCGATTTAGAGAAGATAATCTATTACGAAGAGTATGTGGTAGTTGAGCCCGGCACAACTCCTTTAAAGAAGAAAGAGCTGCTCAGCGAAGAAAAATATCAAGAGGCGGTAACTAAATACGGGGCTAATTTTAAGGCCAAGATAGGCGCTGAGGCAGTGCGCGATTTATTGAAAGAGCTGGACCTTGATGCCTATAGCAAGAAGCTGCGCAAGGATTTAGAAA
>VGKF01000128.1 GCA_016867175.1 Candidatus Omnitrophota bacterium
TGCTTAGCCTCCCAGCGCTTTATTTATTAATCTTTAGGGTACCTTACCGCAGGATGCGTATCCTGGCATTCCTTAATCCCTGGCTAGACCCTAAAGGAAGCGGGTTTCAGATTATACAGTCTCAGATCGCCTTAGGCTCGGGCGGGATCTTCGGAGTTGGCCTTGGGCAATCCAGGCAGAAATTATTCTATCTTCCGGCAGCACATACCGATTTTATCTTTTCTATTATCGGCGAAGAGCTGGGCTTACTAGGAACGCTGGCAGTGATAACCCTGTTTATCATTTTTATACTTAATGGATTTAAAATAGTAAAAAATGCCCAAGACAAGTTTGGATACCTCCTAGCCCTGGGCCTGGTTTTAATGATTTCTTTGAAGGCGATAATAAACATAGGAGTCTCCTGCGGGATGCTGCCTACAAAAGGCCTACCCCTGCCGTTTATAAGCTATGGAGGTTCCTCTTTTGTTTTTGATATGATCAGTATCGGCATACTTATGAATATTGCGCGCACAGGCGAATACCCTTAAATCAGCGCCATAAGATTCCCAGGGGAATAATCATGAAGAGGATCCTAGCAATTTCCGGTTCAAGCGGCGGGCATATATTCCCTGCATTGGCTTTCCTGGATAGCTTAGGGGAGAGTAAAGAAATAGGCGCGCTCTTGGTTTTACCAAAAAAAAATATCTTCAATCTCTTGGGTAACCCTAGCTATCAGTTGCGTTATATCTCTGCAACCTCTCTGAGCCCTGGCCTAAGCTGGAGTAATCTTTTTGCCTGCGTTAGGCTGATCCAGGGCGCGTTTGAGAGCGCGGGGTTATTATTAAGTTTTCGCCCTCATGTAGTGGTTGGTTTTGGCAGTATTGTTTCGGTAGCTATGATTTTACTTGCCAGGATTTTAGGGATAAAAACCTTGATACACGAACAGAACGTCGTTCCCGGAAGGGCGAACTGCTTTCTAGCAAAATTTGCTGACAGGATAGCTATCTCTTTTATTGAAAGCAGCGGTTATTTTAGGAGATTCCGCAACAAGATAATTTTAACAGGAAACCCTTTACGCCCAGCATTAACATTCGTCGACAAAGCAAGGGCCTTGGATTTTTTTGGCCTTAAGCCCGGTAAATTTACTATACTGGTTATCGGTGGCAGCCAGGCAAGTAAAAGGGTTAACGCGGCATTTTTAGAGGCCCTGGCAGGGATAGCTGATAAGTCTGGCATTCAGGTCATACATCTTAGCGGGATTGAGGGGCTAGAGCTGGTAGAAAAAACATATGAAGAGCTGGGCATAACTGCCCGGTGTTTTGCTTTCCTGGATAAGATGCAGTATGCTTATAGCTGCTCAGACCTTATTATTTCAAGGGCAGGGGCGACTACTATCTCTGAAATAATCTTTTTTGAATTGGCCGCGGTATTAATACCCTATCCTTACGCACGCGGGCATCAGTTAGCCAATGCGAAGATATTAGAGGGGGCAGGGACGGGAATTATCGTAGAGGAGGATGCGTTAGGGACTGGTATACTTGCCAAAATCATCAAAGGATTTTTAGATAATCCAGAGCGGGTTAGAACCATGCGTTTTTCTTATGCATATTTAAAAAAGGCTGACGCCAGGAATCTGTTTCGGGAAGCCGTCTTATCTTTCAATTAAAAAACAGGGGTGTTTTGAATTGGTTAAACGTTATCATTTTATAGGTATCGGCGGTATAGGCATGAGCGGCATCGCCCAGCTCTTGCTTAGCCGGGGATTCCAAGTAAGCGGATCTGATTTAAAGGATAGCATGATTATAAATGAGCTGGTTAAATCCGGGGCTAAGGTTTTTATCGGCCATAGTGAAGATAATGTCAAAGGGGCTGATGTCGTAGTCTACTCATCGGCTATTAAAGAGGGCAATCCGGAGCTAAGTCAGGCAAAAAGGCAGGGTATTGAGTTAATGAAAAGGGCTCAGGCCCTGGCCTTGCTTATGCAGGAGGCCGTTGTTATCACTGTTACCGGCAGCCACGGTAAAACTACTACTGCCTCCTTGGTCTCTTGTCTTTTATTAGAGGCGGGATTGCGTCCGACGCTGGCAGTAGGAGGTATCTTGAGGAACATAGAGAGTAACGCCTCCTTGGGCGACGGCAGGTTCTTTGTGGCTGAGGCGGATGAGTCCGATGGCTCCTTTTTATATTATCAACCTAAATATTCCATAATCACTAATATTGATTATGAGCATCTAGATTATTATAAGAGCTTTGAGAATGCCCTCAATGCCTTCAAAGAATTCCTAAAGAGGACCAGGCCTGATGGCTGCGTATTTGCCTGTAGCGATGACGCAAATTTAAAAAAGATGGTGGATGATTACAGGAATAATCGCCTGTTCTTTGGCCTACGGGAGGGCGCCCATATTTATCCCCGCAATATCGAGATAAAGGGCCTTATTTCGGAGTTCGATTGTTTTTATAAGGATAAATTTGTAGATAGGTTCGTGCTATCGCTGGCAGGCCTGCATAATATATCTAACGCGCTTTCCGTTATTGCCTTAGGCATGGAACTTGGGATAAGCCTGGATTGCATAAAAAAAGCGCTTTTAGGGTATAAGGGCGCTAAGCGGCGGCTGGAGGTTAAATTTAAAGATAAGGATTATCTTTTGTTTGATGACTACGCGCATCATCCTACAGAGATAAAGGCAAGCCTTTCGGCTTTAAAGAACCTAAAAGCCAAGCGGCTCATCGCTATATTCCAGCCACACCGTTTCAGCCGCACCAAATTGCTTTTAGAAGAATTCAGCAAGAGTTTCAGTTTGGCTGATTACGTAGTTATTACCGATATATATCCTGCTGATGAGCCTATAATAGAAGAGGTAACGGGTAAGCTGGTTTGCGATAAGATAAAAAGTTTCGATCCGCTTAAAGAGGTAATTTTTATCCCTAAAGAAGATATTTCAAAACATCTACTCAATTTGATAAAGCCAGGAGACCTGATAGTTACCCTGGGCGCGGGTGATATCGTAAAAATCAATGATGAAATGGTGGAAGCCCTTAAAAGGCAGGGTTAAGATAAAAGAAAAGCTAAACAGGCACACTACCTTAAGGATAGGAGGCCCGGCTGGCTTCTTTATATATCCCGAAGACGCAGCTGATTTAAAACTATTGCTTAATCTC
>VGKF01000129.1 GCA_016867175.1 Candidatus Omnitrophota bacterium
GAAACCATTTGAAGGGGACCCCAGGTATGTCTTAAAGCGGAATCTCGCTCGCGCCAAAGAAAAAGGGTTTACCTATAACGTGGGGCCGGAGCTGGAGTATTTTTATTTCAATAATGCCCAGCTGCCTCAACCGCTTGACCAGGGAGGCTATTTTGATCTGGTGCCGCTGGATGTGGCACAGGATCTGCGCAGGGATACTATATTGACACTGCAGGATCTGGGGGTTGCGGTAGAATACAGCCACCATGAGGTTGCTGCCAGCCAGCATGAAATAGACCTGCGCTATACTGATGCGCTTTCCATGGCCGATAATGTAATGACTTACCGCCTAGTGGTTAAAGAGATTGCCCGCAATCACGGCGTGTATGCCACATTTATGCCCAAGCCTATCTTCGGTATCAACGGCTCAGGGATGCACGTACACCAATCCTTATTCAAAGGCCAAAAGAACGCCTTCTTTGATGCCAGGGACAAGTATCATCTTTCTGGCATAGGTA
Source organism: Candidatus Omnitrophota bacterium (assembly GCA_016867175.1). Classification (GTDB taxonomy): domain Bacteria; phylum Omnitrophota; class Gorgyraeia; order Gygaellales; family Profunditerraquicolaceae; genus VGKF01. The sequence continues at coordinate 498 of VGKF01000129.1, forward strand.
GGGCCTATACCGCAGGGCTGATTAAGCATGCCCAGGAGATCACCTCTATTACCAGCCAATGGGTTAACTCCTATAAGCGCCTTATTCCAGGCTATGAAGCTCCGGTTTATATCTGCTGGGCCCAGATGAACCGCTCTGCCCTGATACGAGTCCCCATGTATAAACCGGGAAAAGAAAAGGCCACGCGCATCGAATACCGCTCTCCTGATCCGGCCTGCAATCCTTATTTGGCCTTTTCCGTAATGCTCGCTGCCGGATTAGAGGGAGTGGAGAAGAATTATAAACTGTCAGAACCTGCAAATGATAATATCTATCATATGAGCGAAGGCGAGAGGGCACGCGCCGGAATAAAGTCCCTACCCGAAGACCTCTTTGAGGCAATTAAGATTACCGAGAACAGCAAGCTTATCAAAGAGTGCTTGGGGAATAAGCTCTTTGAGTATTTTATCCGCAATAAAAAGATGGAATGGGACGAATATAGGGCCCAGGTTACGCAGTACGAAATAAACAAGTACCTGCCCATATTATAAGATGCCAGCACCTAAGAAAGAAGCGCCTTATAAAATATATTTAAAACAGATAGAGGCGCTTTCTAAGGTAGCCAACCTTATAACCTCAGGCCTTTATCTGGATGAGCTCCTGCGTTTAATAGTGAATGTTACTGCCCAGACTATGAACTCCAAGATCTGCTCTTTGATGCTGGTGGATCCTGATAAAAAAGAATTAGTAGTCAGGGCTACGCAATCAATATCCGAGGCCTATAACAAAAAGCCGAATATCAAACTGGGCGAGGGTATAGCAGGCCAGGTTGCCCAGGAGAATAAGCCTATTTACGTATTAGACGTGAAAGAGGATAAGCGCTATTTGAATCAGGATATAGCCAGGAAGGAAAAACTATATTCTCTGGCTAGCGTCCCGCTTTCAGTAAAGGGCAGGGTAATAGGCGTACTTAACTGTTATACTTCGCAGAAGCATAAGTTTAGCAAGCCGGAACTAGAGGTATTAACTGCCCTGGCTAATCAAGCAGCAGTTGCTATTGAAAATGCAGAGTTGGATCTTCGGGCGCGCAGCGCCGAAGAAGCCCTTACTACCAGAAAACTGGTTGAGCGGGCAAAGGATATACTGGCCCAGGAGGTAAATGTGCTGCCCTCTGAGGCCTACCGCCTGATTCAGAAGCAGAGCATGGATAGCCGTAAGTCCATGCGCGAGGTAGCCGAGGCAATAATCCTGGCCAGCGATATCAAGATAAAAAAATAAAAGACTTAGATTAAGACGCCCCTTCTTAAAGCAGGGGTATTTTTTATTTTGTAGGAGCACTGATGGCTAAAAAGAGGATAGCAATAGTAGGCGCAGGGGTAGGAGGCCTTGCGTTAGCTGCGAGGCTGGCCAGCCGCGGCTTTAGCGTTGAGGTCTTTGAGAAGCTATCGCGCCCCGGAGGACGTAATAATATCATTGAAGATAAGGGATTCAAGTTCGATACTGGGCCTTCCTTTGTGCTCATGCCAGATTTCTTCGAAGAGGTATTTTCCTATTGCGGAGAGTGCCTTAAGGATTACCTTAATCTAGTCCCTTTAGATGTAAGCTATAAAATATTTTACGCTGACGGCGATTGCTTAAGCGTATACAGGGATAGCCAAAAAACCAAGGACGAACTGGAGAGAATAGAAAAAGAGGGCTCTCTTGCTTATGATAAATTAATAAAAGAAACCAGCCGTATTTATAAAGAAGTAAAGCCCCTGCTCTATAAATGTTTTACTTCCCGGGCATTACTTAATCCGCATTACTGGGGGTTGATTAAAAAGATTAATGCCCTGGAGTCTTACTGGAATCTTGCCAAGCGCTATTTTAAAAGCGATAAGCTCTGCTATGCCTTTACCTTTGAGGCGATGTTTATAGGAGTTTCTCCGTTTGATGCACCTGCCTTCTATAGCGTGATCACTTATGCCGACCACGTGCAGAAAATTTACCATCCTATAGGAGGGATGTATCAGATACCGTTGGCCCTTGAGCGCTTAGCTAAGAAATTTGGCGCAGAGTTCCATTATGATTCAGAGATAAAAGAAATCAAAAAAAGTGGGAATTCGGTTATCTTGGGGTTGGAAGGTAAAGGGCTTGAATTTGAACGGGTAGCGGTAAATGCTGATTACGCCTATACTAAGAGCACGCTTTTAAAAAGGAGGATACCTGGTTACGACTACTCCTGTTCGGTATACCTTATTTATCTTGGGTTAAAAAAGAAGTTTACGGGCTTGGCGCACCATAACCTTTTTTTCGCTAAAGACCTAAAGAATAACTTGCGTCAGATCTTTAAAGAAAAAACAACCCCGCAGGACCCCTCTTTCTACGTGCATGTGCCTACGCTAACTGACCCTACGCTTGCGCCTGCCGGTAAAGATATATTCTATATACTTATTCCTGTCCCTAACCTTGACCGGACGAAAGAAAATATTTCAGAGAGAGAAGAACAGCTGCGTAAAATAGTCTTCGACGCTATCAGCTCTAAGTTAGGAGAGAGGATTGAGCCACTTATTGAGGCAGAGCACAGGTTTTATCCGCAGGATTTTATTACCCGTTACAATATAAAATACGGGGCTACCTTTGGCC
>VGKF01000130.1 GCA_016867175.1 Candidatus Omnitrophota bacterium
TTTGATGAACTAGTAGTTTAAAGATATGGAAAAGAAAAAAACGACAACCAGAGAACAGGGAGTAAGTGCCCCAAAGCCGCCGCCTTTCTCTATTGACCTGAAAAAGCATGAATCTGAATGCAGGCGCATAGAAGAGTTGCTACGGGATGTACAGCGCCAGCAAAGGGCTATCCTGAATAATATACCTGATATGGCCTGGTTAAAGGATAAAGAGAGCAGGTTTATTGCGGTAAATGAGTCTTTTGCCAAGGCCTGCGGGTTAAAGCCGGAAAATATCATAGGTAAGACTGATCTGGATGTCTGGCCCCATGACTTGGCTAAGCGCTACCGTGCGGATGACCAGGAGGTTATGGAGTCAGGAGGGCGTAAGTGCGTTGAAGAACCCTTGGATGATAAGGAAGGTAAGATCAAATGGATAGAAACTATAAAAACCCCCATCTATAATACTAAGGGCGAAGTTATAGGTACTACTGGTATTGCCAGGGATATCACAGAGCGCAAGAAGTTAGAGGATAGGCTTAGGGAGGCTAAGGCTGAATTAGAGATAAGGGTCAGGATCAGGACCGCAGAATTGAGTAAGGCCAACGAGGACCTGCGTAAGTATGTTAGCGAACTGCGTCAGACTGAAGAGATGCTCAAGGCTAACGAATCTCGCTACCGTGCGATTGTCGAAGACCAGACAGAATTGGTCTGCCGTTTTCTCCCCGATGGTACGCTTACCTTTGTTAATGAGTCTTATTGTAAATATTTCGGAAGAAGCCGAGAAGAACTCTTGGGTAAGAATTTCCTGCCGCTTATCTCTGAAGAAGACCGCGAGATGGTAAAGAATAACCTAGCTTCTCTTAACAAGAAAAAACCTATCATCTCGAACGAAGAAAGAGTAGTCTTGCCCGACGGCAAAGTCCGCTGGCAGCTTTGGAATAACCAGATGCTCTTTGATGATGAGGGGCATTTCCTGGAGATTCAGGCAGTGGGAAGGGATATCACCGAAAGAAAAAACTTTGAACGGGCGCTGCAGGAGTCAGAGCTGCAATACCGCACCACCATCGAATCGATGAGCCAGGCGATACACGTTGTAGATAAGGACCTAAAGATTGTTATTGTGAATGAGGTATTTAAAAAATGGAGCGAGGCCCTGGGCCTTAACAACAATATATTAGGCAAGAATATCTTTGAAGCCTTTCCTTTCTTATCTGAAAAAGTCAAAGATGAATATGCCCAGGTATTCCAGGCAGGAAAGACCCTGATTACCGAAGAGTATAATCAGATTACAGGAAAAGATATTATTACGGAGACCCGCAAGATCCCTATTTTTGAGGAGGGTAAGGTTACGCGCGTAGTTACCGTAGTCGATGATATTACTGAGCGCAAGCATTGGGAGCAGGTGCTGCGCGAAAGCGAAGAGCGTTATAAAAGAATCGTAGATACGGTTACTGATTATATCTTTACGGTCTATCTTGAGGAAAACAAACCTATAAAGACTATTTACGGGCCTACTTGTCTTTCAGTAACCGGCTATTCTCCGCAGGAGCTCCAAGCAGATGCTTATCTCTGGATCAATATGGTGCATAAAGATGACCGTAAGGAGGTGCAGGATTATACCAGGAAGATTTTGAGCGGTCGTGAAAATCTTTTTATCGAACACCGTATTGTAAGAAAAGACGGCGCTATACGCTGGGTAAGGAATACCTCAGTCCTGCATTTCGATAGCGCGGGTAAAATCTCCTCCTATGACGGTATTATACAGGATATTACCGAAAGAAAGTCCATGGAGACCCGGATCTCAAGGATAAACGAATGTTTCTTAAGTTTTGGTACTGACCCACTCTTAAACGTTAATATGCTAGTCTCTCTTTGCGGGGAACTATTAGGCGCTGACTGTGCTTTGTATAACCGTATTGAGGGAAGTTTTCTTTGCACTATCGGCCAATGGAATGTACCGCCAGATTTTAATCCTAAGGATAGGCCTGAAGGCCATATCTGTTTTGATGTGATTAAGAAAAATGAGGATGAGATCTTGATCGTCCATAACCTAAAGGATAGCCTTTATGCTAAGAGCGACCCTAATGTAACTAAATACAACCTGGATACATATCTAGGTTATCCAGTTAGGATTTCCGGAGAGACCATAGGATCGCTATGCGCGGTTTATCAGAGAGATTTTTCCCCTAGCACGGAAGATAAAAAGATCATCGGGATTATCGCCTCAGCCATAGGGGTTGAGGAAGAGCGCAGAAAAACCGGGGAGATCCTTAGGCAGAGAGTAGAATTTGAGAAGATTATTACCAGCATCTCCGCCAATTTCATAAAAATCAGACCTGAAAATATGGACCGGGAGGTAAACCAGGCGCTGGAGATGATCGGCAGATTTACGGCCGTAGACCGCAGCTACATCTTCTTGGTCAACGATGAGCAGAGCAGGGCCACTAATGCTTACGAGTGGTGCTCAGAAGGCGTAAAGCCTCTGAAGGAGGGCCTCCAGGATGTGCCCGTAGATAAATTTCCCTGGTTTACCAAGAAGATAAAGAACCTGGAGAATATCTATATCCCGCGCCTTAAGGATTTCCCCGAAGAGGCTGCCGCAGAAAAAGAATTTATCAGTAACCAGGGGCTACAATCAATAATGATAGTGCCTATGGTTTATGGTAACAGGCCTATAGGGTTTATCGGGCTTGACTCGGCACAGGAAAAGGAATGGTCGGAAGACGATATATTGCTGCTTCGTACTATAGGGGAGATCTTCACTAACGCCCTGGAGCATAAAAAAGCAGAAGAGGCGATCATGTCGGGAGAGCGTTTCTTAAGCAGTATCTTTAACAGCATACAGGACGGGATAAGCATACTGGATAGAGAGCTCAATATTGTCAGAGTTAATCCTACCATGGAGAAGTGGTATAAACACTATATGCCGCTTGAAGGTAAGAAGTGTTTCCATGCCTACCACGGCAGGAAGGAGCCTTGTAAGATATGCCCCAGCCGCATTACCATTGAAACAGGAGTGGCCTGTTACGAAGTGGTGCCTAGGACCGGGGTTGGCGGAGAGATAGTCGGTTGGCTGGACTTATATAGTTTTCCTCTTATAGATCCCCTTA
>VGKF01000131.1 GCA_016867175.1 Candidatus Omnitrophota bacterium
TATTTTACGCTCATCTGCTTTAAGACTGCGGCAGTATGCGGATTTGATAATTCAGCAATAGCCTGCGCCAGCTTATGCGCCTGGGTTCCCGGAATAGTAAAATTAATCATCTTTTTTTCATGCACTGTCTGATAAAACTTATACATCTCATTCGGTGAATTAATATCCAGGGGATACTCAGCGATAATAATATCCCGGGGCTTTTCCTTAAGCCAATAATATACAGCAGGTACTTTAGAAACATCTATCACTTTATAGGGAGGCCAGCTCCAGAACTCAAATAAAACTAATCCGCAGCATAAAGCCAGAACAATAAGCTTTATTGTTTTAGCCTTAAACCTTTCTAATAAAAGCCTCAAGCCAAAACCTGCTAAAACTGCTACTGCCAGCATAATAACAATGCCAAAACGGCAATAAGCACGGAACATCGGGATAATGCGATACATAACGAACGACGGCATATATAACTTCAGGCCGGCTAAATTCCACCAGGGAGGCTGTGAAAATAACCAGGCAACTGCGGCCAATAGGATAAAAAAACCGATACTAAAGTTATCCGTATCGTAGGCAGCCTTATTAACCGTTCCAGCCCCAAGCGAAGGCTTTCTCCTCCAGTAAAGGAACGCTATAAAGGAGAGCGCCAGCGGCACCCAGCCTAAGTAAAGCGTATGTTCAGTAAAACTTCTGCCGTAGAGATCGGTCCCCACGAAAAATTGCGTGAATTTACCAAAAAGCGGATGCGCTGAAGATGGCAGGAGATAGCTCAGCGGCCTTGCCGACATGGTAAAAAGGTCTTCAAATGGCCGGCGATAGGGATTAAAAACAGCGGCCTTGGTGTGCGCAAATAAAACAGAATCCCTGATATATGTAAAATACTGCGTAGCTATAAGGAAATAGCCTGCCCCTAAGAGTAAGATAAGACTTTTAAAATAACCCCGGGTGGCTGGCTTAAAAATAATATAAAACAAGAATGTTGCTATAATAATAGCCGTATAATATGCGGTTCCCAGAACTATGCCAGAAAGGAATATGCTTATAATAAGTAAGATCTTTTTTGCCCTTGTTGGTTTTTCTTTTAAGGCAAATAAAAGCCACAGAGACAGCGGCATCATCCAAAGGTAAGTCTCACCCAGGTGCTGCCATGAGCGCATCAATATATAGGGGCAAAACCCAAAAATCAAACCGGAGAAGAATGCCGAAACCCTACTTTTTGTAATATTATGCGCCAATAGATAGGTGAAAAATGCCGCCAGGAATAAATTAGCTAATACCTGAAAATTATAGGTAAATAAAGGGTTAGTAAACAATGCCAGCGCAAGGTTTATCAGAAAAAATAGGTAACCGAAAACAACATATTCTATGCCAAAAGGATAAGCCAGGTAACTCATAGGATTGACCGAAATATGATTTGCAAAGCAGAATTTCAGCCACCAGGCATTCCATATGGGGGCGTAAGATTCATCCGTAGAGAAAAACCCCGGCATATAGCTATTAATTTTAAACATCAGCGGGTAGGTCATTACAACAACCAGAATAAAAAACAATATCGCAATACTTATTGTGGCGGCGCTCTTTTTCATATTACTAAAAACCGACATAACTATTCTATTGTCGTAAGTGTTTTTTTATTTTTGCTTATTAATGAAATATTAGACAGGCTTTTACCCAGGATTATCTTAAACAACATCCGCATTGGTATAGTCATCAGCCCGAACATATAGCGTAAATCTTCAAGCGAGTGTATTTTTCTTATAATATTAATATAGGTCTGCAAAGAAAATAACTTATAGATTATAAACTCTTTGTATGCGCCGGAGAGAATATTTTGGAGTTCTTTGTTAGAAAAGTTCGTGCTCTTAAAACCATTACAATAAGTAATGCTTATTTTATACCAATCCTCTGAATGCGGATCCATGTAAACATCCAGGTTGATCAGCCCCTGCTGCTTGAATATATTATAAACTTCTGTGCCGGGCTGGGGAGTTAACAGGTAAATGACTACGAAATCCATATTGGAGGTTTTAGCAAAATCTATGGTATTTCTGATCTCTTTCATTGTCTCGTGGGGGAAGCCGATGATAAAGGTGCCGCTGGTCCAAAAACCCAATTTATTAGCCTCGGCTATGACGGACCTGGCCTTATCTAAATCCAGCCTCTTTTTAATTATCTTTTGCGTTTGCGGATCTCCGGATTCAATGCCAAAACACAACCGGTAAAACCCAGCCCTTTTCATCTTGGCTAAGATCTCTCTATCGAGAGTACCGACGGCTATGCCGGTAGGAGTAGCTAATTTAATATTTAACTTCCTGCTTAATAACTCATCGCATATTTCGTGCATTCTCTTTTTTGAGACAGAGCTATTATCATCAACAAAATGAAATTCCCGGTAGCCGTGCTTATTCTTAAGGAACTCAATCTCGTCAACGATATTTTTAGCGCTCCTGCCTCTCCACATCCTTGCCCAAACAAGCTTGACCGAACAGAAATAGCAATCATTAGGGCAGCCCCTGCTGGTAAGAATGCGCCCCAGCGGCTGGCGCATCAAGAATTTACTTTTTCGGCTCTCCTGTTTAATAATCTCTAAATCCTTTTCCAGCAGACCCCAGGCAGGAAAAGGCAGCTCATCTAAATTCTGTATGAATTCCCGCGGTTCTTCTCTTTTGACTACGCCGCTAGCGCGATGAAGGAGGCCTTTAACCCCGGAAAAATCTTTTTTTAGGCTATGGCGCTCCAACATCTCGCATATAGTAACCTCGCCCTCTCCGACAACCACAGCATCAACATTTTCGTCTTTCATAACTAACTCTGGAAAGGTAGAGGCATGGGCGCCGCCAAATACGACCAGGATATCTTTATCATATCCTTTGATTATCCTGGCAATATCGTGAGCGTTCTTAAAATAAGAGGTAAACATGCAGGAAATTCCCACCATATCGGGCTTAAAGAGCGTAACCTGCTTAAAGATTTCGCTGTCCGAAAGGCCGGACCTGACAAAGTTTTGATCAATGGGGCGGCGATCAGAAGACCTGATCAGGCAATCTAAAATTCTTACCTCATGCCCTTTCTTCTGTAATACGGCT
>VGKF01000132.1 GCA_016867175.1 Candidatus Omnitrophota bacterium
CTGTAGCCTCTGGCCTGGCAAGCTGCGGTAAGACTGTCTTTGTATCTACCTTTGCCATATTTGCCACAGGCAGGGCTTGGGATCAGGTAAGAAACAGCATAGCCTACAATAATTTTAACGTCAAGATAGTCGCCTCGCATGCGGGGGTGAGCGTCGGCCCTGACGGCGCAAGCCACCAGGCACTGGAGGATATATCGCTCATGCGCGTTATCCCCAATATGAAAATAATCGTTCCTTGTGACGGGGCACAGACTAAAGATGCAGTCCTGGCTTGCGCAAGCACCCCAGGGCCTTTTTATGTGCGCCTGGGCAGGGCAAAGGTATCTACCGTAGAAAACAAAGGGCCATTTAAACTAGGTAAGGCTCAGATCTTGGCCCAAGGCCAAGATCTGACTATCATTGCCTGCGGGATGATGGTAGGGATAGCATTGAACGCAGTGGAGAGCCTTGCCAAAAAAGGGATAAAGGCGCGCCTTTTAAATATGCACACTATAAAACCCCTGGATAGCCAGGCGATATTAGAGGCAGCGCGCCAAACTTGCGGTATAGTGGTTTGCGAAGAGCATACGGTTAGCGGAGGCCTAGCCTCTAGCATAGATGAAATAGTGGCGGAAAACCATCCTGTCAAGGTTTTGCGCGTAGGAATAAAAAATAGGTTCGGCCAGTCAGGAGAACCGGCAGAACTTTTAAAGGAGTATAATCTCACAAGCATAGATATAGAAAAAGCAGCCTTAGCAGTTCATGCCTGATTGTGGATAAGTTAATTCTTAATTCCTACGCTAAATTAAACCTCTACCTTTCAGTCCTCAACAAACGCCCCGATAGATACCATAATATAAGCACCCTCTTTGAAAGGATAAGCCTTTACGATAAGATAGCCCTAAAAAATAGGTTAGACGCTAAAATCAGGGTTAGCTCAGATTCGCCTTGCTTACCGAAAGACCAGACCCAAAACCTCGCCTATCGCGCTGCGCAATTACTTCAAGATGTATATGCCCCTGACAAGGGGGTAGATATAAAGATAGCAAAAAGAATTCCCGTAGGGGCGGGGCTGGGCGGTGGTTCAAGTAATGCTGCGAGCGTGATCTTGGGGCTTAATAAACTCTGGGCCTTGAGCTTGAGCAGGGATAAGCTGGTAAGATTAGCTAAGAAATTAGGTAGCGATGTAGCGTTTTTTCTCTACGACTGCCCCTTTGCGCTGGGCGGGAATAAGGGGGATAAGATAAAAGAGTTAAAAACGCTTAAGAATACTAGGCTTTGGCATATTTTAATAGTGCCGAAGATCCACGTCTCTACTCCCTTTATTTATAAAGGCTGGGACAGCTTGCTAGCCTCGGATAAATCTAAAATAGCGGGATTGACAAGAGCAAGATATGATGTTAAAATGCTACTCTTGGCGATAAAAAAGAAAGACCTTTCTTTGATATACCCTAGAATGTTTAATAGCCTGCAACAGGTCACGACAAAAGTTTATCCGGCAGTTGGCCGTATTATAAAGGCATTGCTGAAGTTGGGCCTTAAAGCAATTCTTATGTCGGGGAGCGGCCCGGCAGTTTTTGCTATTGTCCTTTCAGGAAAGGAGGCAGCAACTTTATCTCGGCGGCTTAAGTTAGAAAATAAACAGTTTAGGGTCTTTGTCGTACGGACAGCGGCATAATGCGGGCAAGGAGGTTACAACATGGAGATAACTGAGGTCAGGATATTCTTGAAGGATTCGCCGGATAAAAAACTAAAGGCATACGCCACCGTGACTTTTGACAATGCCTTTGTGGTAAGGAATATAAAAGTTATCGAGGGGACTAGCGGCCTCTTTATCGCTATGCCTTCCAGGAAGGTGAAACAGCCCTGCCCCAAATGCGGCTTCAAGAATGAATCCCGCAGCAAGTATTGCAATCAGTGCGGTTCGCAGCTACCGATAGCGCCCCGTCCGGTGAGCCAGGAAGGGATAAACAACGCGCAAGCAGAGCATAAGGACCTGGCGCATCCTATCACGCAATCCTTTAGGGAGTATCTCCAGAAAAGGACCTTAGAAGCGTATGAGCAGGAAAAGAAAAAAGGCCCTGTAGCTTCCGGGCATTCGCAAGATAGAGAAGATTAGGCCACAGTCTTCTTAAAATAAATTTTCTGCCCGGTAGTGTCCCGCCAGGCCATTAAAGACGAAGGCGGGATTCCTGCATCGAATTGAAATAGATGGATGCAGGATAATGATAGCACATCAGAATCGAGCCTCGGATTATTAAGTTTAGAGGCGAAGTCCTGCGCCGCAGGCGGAGGATTGGTTGATATTATTACGGTAATTTAAATCTGGGATGTCGTCCAATGGTAGGACACGAGAATTTGGGTCTCGCTATTGTGGTTCGAATCCACACGTCCCAACCAATTTGGATGCTTGGATGTACATATAAAGAAACAAAACTAATTTATTTCCATGTCCTATAAAAACGTAGCAGCGATAATTTTAGCAGCAGGTAAAGGCAATAGGATGAAGTCGGGCTTGCCTAAGGTCTTGCATCCTATTTGCGCAAGGCCAATGCTGGGCTATGTCCTGGATTTAACAAGGGGATTAAAGATAGCGCGAACAGTCCCGGTGCTGGGTTATAAATATAAGGAGGTCCAAAAGATAATCGGGGAGGGTTTGAAATTTGTCGTACAACGCAAGCTCCAGGGCACTGCGGATGCGGTAAGATGCGGCCTTTCACTTTTAGGTAATTTTAAGGGCACGATATTGATTTTGTACGGGGATGCCCCGCTATTAAAAAAAGAAACCCTGGATAAGCTCTTAAAACATCATATAAAGAATAATCTGGACGCTACGGTACTCTCGGTTAAAACGGATAACCCCGCTGGTTATGGCAGGATTTTACGTGATAAATACTCTAATCTCTCCGGGATCAGGGAGGACAAGGATCTTGATGATTTTGAGAGGGAGATCAAAGAGGTAAATACCGGTATAATCTGTTTTAAAAAGGAAAGCCTGCTAAAAGCCCTAAGAAAAGTTAAGGCGAATAACCGCAAGAAGGAATATTATCTTACCGATACCATCGGAATTATCTATAAAAATGGCGGCCTGA
>VGKF01000133.1 GCA_016867175.1 Candidatus Omnitrophota bacterium
CCTCCTCTGGTTAATTACAAAACCTCAAGACTCACATCTATCGATTTGAAAGAATGGGTCAAGTCTCCTATAGAGATAATATCCACTCCGCAGGCAGCAATCTGTTTAACCTCTTCTATCTCTACCCCCCCTGAGGCCTCTAATTTAGTGCGCGGGTGGTGGCTGGTAAATGCCGTATTATTCACTATCTCTACCGCCTTCTTTATATCTGCCAGGTCCATATTATCCAGCATTATAACATCCGGCTTAAAGCGCAGGGCATGCTTAAATTCTTCCAGGTTTTGTACCTCTATTTCAATCTTGTATCCCTTAGGTACTTTAGGCAGTTGCGTATAACCTGCGGTTACCTGCAGATGATTATCTTTGATTAGAATCATCTCATCTAGGGCCATCCTGTGATTAAAGCCTCCGCCGATCCTTACCGCGTATTTCTGCAACTCCCTCAATCCAGGCATGGTTTTACGTGTATCGGTTATCTTGGCCTTATAAGGCTTTATCCTGTTTACATACTCCCTGGTCTTAGTGGCTACGCCAGAAAGCAGGCTGAATAGATTTAAGGCCACCCGCTCTGCGCTTAAAATACTATGCGCCTTGCCATCAATCTCTGCGATAGCCTTACCCTTTTTTATACTCTGGCCTTCTTTTGTCTTAGGGGTAAACTTTATATCTTTATCTACTGTTTTAAAAACCCTCTCCGCCACCTCAAGTCCGCAGACTACGCATTCCTCTTTAGCTATCAAGAAGGCCTTAATATTTTTATTCTTAGGGATGGTAAGCTGCGTTGTAATATCGCCTTTGCCGATATCCTCTAAAAGCGCATGCCTGACAATAAGGTCAAGCTTATGCTGATCCAAACGAGGCTCTTCCTGTGAGAGAAAATACTTATCCTGTTCCATCTATCCGTCCTTGTTATAAAGGTTATTTAAGTTCCTCGAGCATCTTTTTCAGGCGCCTGATAGCCTGCGCCAGCTCTTCTATGCCCTGCCTTTCTTTCTCTACGATCTGGGCCGGGGCATTCTTTAAGAAATCCCTATTTTTTAATCTTACTTCCTTGGCCTCCTTGATCTTTATTAGCTGGGAATGCTTATCTTTAATCTTGGCCTGCTCCTTATTTATATCAAGCAATCCTGTAAAATGCAAGAATATATCCGTATCCTCTATAACATCGCTTATAGTGGCCTGCGGCCTTATTGCCTTATTAAGCAGGCGAAGCTCTTTTAGCCTGGCTAAATTGATAATCAGAGAGGAACTATTCCTTATCAGTGATTCTTTTTCTTTGCTATGCGCATAAACAGAAACCTCTATTTCTTGTTCGGGCTTTATATCGATTGAGCCGCGCAGGTTCCTTATCTGCGTGACCAGCTCAAATACAGAGCGCATCTGCTTCTCCAGTTTTTTATCGATAAATTGCTGCTGCGTATGCGGCCAGGCTGAAACCATAATAGGCCCACCCTTAGGGTTCAATCTATGCCAGACCTCTTCGCTAATAAAAGGCATAAAAGGATGCAGCGCCCGCAGAAACTTTTCTAAGACCTTATACATCACCACCTGATTCCGGTTATTCTTTATATCGGCCTTGATTATCTCCAGATACCAGTCGCAGAATTCATGCCAGAAAAAACCATAAAGCGCGTTTACCGCTTCGTTAAAGCGGTAAATTTGGATATTTTTCTCCGTTTCTTTTAAAACTGAATAAAGCCTGCTTAATATCCAGCGGTTGGTATCATCCAACTCTTCTTGCTTAGCAAATTCGCAGAGGTCTTTATTAACTAATCCCTCCTCTAGGTTCATCAATATAAACCTGGAGGCATTCCAAACCTTATTGGCAAAGTTCCTACCCTGCTCAAACCTCTCTTTTGATAAAAATACATCCTGTCCCTGGCTGGTAATAGAGATAATGCTAAAGCGCAGCGCATCTGCCCCGTATTCATCAATAATCTCTAAGGGATCGATGATATTACCCAGTGACTTAGACATCTTCTTGCCCTCAATATCCCGAACTGTGCCGTGTATATAAACATCCCTAAAAGGCTCTTTGCCTATGAATTCAAATCCTGCCATGATCATGCGCGCTACCCAGAAGAATATTATCTCCGGGGCAGTGACCAGGGTAGAAGTAGGATAGAAATATTTAAGATCTTCGGATGGTTTGGGCCAGTAAAAAGTAGCGAACGGCCACAACCAGGAGGAAAACCAGGTATCCAACACATCTTCATCCTGATAGATATCACTTGAGCCGCAGACAGGGCATTCTTTAGGCTTAGCTCGGGAGACAATTACCCCCCGCTCAAGCCCTGTTTGGGATTTGGGATTTGGGATTTGGGATTTTCCGTCTTCTCGGCACTTCGAACAATAATATACGGGTATGCGGTGCCCCCACCAGATCTGCCTGGAGATACACCAATCCTGGATATTCTCCATCCAGCTTAAGTAGACCTTAGTCCAACGCTGTGGGTAAAATTTTATCTTGCCTTTCTTAACTGCCGAAAGTGCAGGTTCGGCTAGCGGCTTCATTTTCACAAACCACTGCTTAGAAAGATAGGGCTCTATAATGGTATGACAACGATAGCAGTGCCCGGCAGATAAGGCGTGCGGCTCTACCTTCTCAAGCAGCCCTCTTTCCTGGAGGTCTTCAAGGATAATCTCCCTGGCCTTAAACCTATCCATATTCTTATACTTGCCGCTAGACTCATTCATCCTGGCATCAGGATGCATGACATTGATAAAATCTAAACCATGCTTTTTACCTAAGATATAATCGTTAGGGTCATGCGCAGGAGTTACCTTGACTGCGCCTGTGCCAAACTTCATATCCACCATGGGATCTTTAATTATTTTTATCTCGCGCTCAATCAAAGGCAGGATTAATGTCTTACCAATAAGCTTTTTATATCTTTTGTCTTTAGGATTAACAGCCACAGCTGTATCGCCTAGCATAGTCTCCGGCCTGGTGGTCGCTACAGTAATAAATTCCTTAGGGTTATCTTTAAGGGGATATTTTATATAATATAAGTTTCCCTGTAGCTCTTTATGGGGGGCCTCTTC
>VGKF01000134.1 GCA_016867175.1 Candidatus Omnitrophota bacterium
AAGCGAGCCTCTTAAATAAAATCTCAGTGGCAAAAAAAATAGAGCTGGGTAAGGAAAACAAGAAAAAACAAAGCATAGCCGTGCTGGATATAGGCATAACCCACAGCCTGATTGCGCAACTTGAAAAGCTGGGATTCCCCTTAACCATACTTCCTTATGATACCAGGTCCCAGGAGATATTGCGGCTTAAGCCAAAGGGCCTAGTTATATCTAATGGCCCGGAAGAGGATATTGCTTTAGCAGCTATAGCAGATAGCCTACGGGCCTTGCTAGGGAAAATGCCTATATTAGGCATATCCACGGGGCACCAGCTCCTAGCACGCTGCCTGGGCGCTAAAGTGATTAAGATGAAATTAGGGCATCGCGGGGTTAATTATCCCTTGCATAACCCCGCTTCTTACAAGGGAGAGATTACCTGCCAGAATCATTCCTGGGTAGTAGATGCGGATTCATTAGCCAGGATTAAGGGAGTAAAAATCACCGGATACAATTTAAATGACCGCACAGTAGAAGAAGTGGAAGGCAGAAAGCTGAAGGTTCTTGGCGCGCAGTATCTGCCTGTTAGCCCAGGCTGGGGAGAGCCACATCCTGTTTTTAGAAGATTTTTAAAAATAATAACAAAGGAGTAAACAATGCCTAAAAGAAAAGATATTAAAAAGGTTCTTATGATTGGTTCAGGCCCTATTGTAATCGGCCAGGCCTGCGAATTTGATTATTCCGGCTCACAGGCCTGCAAGGCCTTACGAGAAGAGGGCTATTTTACAATATTAATCAATTCTAATCCGGCAACCATCATGACCGATCCAGGATTAGCAGACGTTACTTATATAGAGCCCCTGAATATAGAGATAGTAACCAAGATTATTGCCAAGGAGCGGCCAGACGCTATCCTGCCTACTTTAGGAGGGCAAACAGGCCTTAACCTGGCCTTCTTCTTAATGAAGGAGGGGATCCTAAAAAAATACGGGGTGGAGTCTATTGGCGCTTCGGTTGAGGCTATTGCCTGCGCTGAAGACAGGGAGCTTTTTAAAAAGGCAATGCAGGAGATCGGGGTAGGCTTGCCGCGTAGCGGTATTGCCACCAGCGTAGAAGAAGGCTTAAGGATTGGCTTAGGGATAGGCTTTCCCCTGATCTTGCGTCCGGCATATTGTATGGGAGGCAGCGGCGGCGCTATCGCCTATAATAAGGAGGAGTTGGAGAAATTCTTATACAAAGGCCTTGAGGTCAGCCCCGTGCATCAGGTGCTGGTTGAGCAATCTGTTTTAGGCTGGAAAGAGATAGAATTCGAGGTAATGCGCGACTGCGCGGACAATGTAATTATGATTACCTCTATGGAGAATATCGATCCCATGGGCGTGCATACTGGGGATAGCATTGTAGTAGCCCCTGCACAGACCCTCACCCCCCAGGAATATACTGACTTTGTAAACCTCTCCAAGCGCATAATCCGTAAGGTCGGTATAAGCGGAGGCGGAGCCAATATTCAGTTCGGCCAAAATCCTGATAACGGCCAGATCGTGATCATCGAACTCAACCCCAGGCTCTCCCGCTCCTCGGCATTAGCCTCCAAGGCTACCGGGTTTCCTATTGCCAGGGTGGCCACAAAGTTGGCAGTAGGCCTGACCTTGCCTGAGGTAATGAATCAGATCACCGGTAAGACCTCTTCTTTCTTTGAGCCCACCGTAGATTACTGCGTCTTTAAAATCTGCAGGTTTACCTTTGAGAAATTCCCCCGCGCAGAGCGTCTGCTGAATACCTCCATGAAGGCAGTAGGGGAGGCGATGTCCATCGGACGTAATTTCAAAGAGGCCCTGCAAAAGGGGATCCGTTCCATAGAGATCTCCCGCTTCGGCTTCGGCTGTGACGGGAAAGATAAGATTACCGATGAAATGTTAAGCGAGCCTGAGAATGGGCTGCTCAAGTTAATCAAGGATAAGATCCGCCTGCCTCACGATGAAAGGGTTTTTTATTTAAGATACGCGCTTAAGGCAGGGCTTTCAATCGATGAAATATATGAACTCTCCAAAATAGACCGTTGGTTTCTTGATAACATGAAACAACTGGTGGAAATGGAAGAGCGGATTAAAAAATTTAAGAATAAGAATGGGGAGGATGATATAAAAATTAATCCGCAGCTGCTGTTGGAGGCTAAAAAAGACGGTTTTTCCGACCGTCAGTTGGCGTATCTATTGAATTCCAGGGAGGATAAGGTACGCGAATATCGTAAGAAAAACAATGTAAAAGCGGTCTATAAACTGGTAGATACCTGCGCCGGAGAGTTCAATGCCAAGCAGCCGTACTTTTATTCTGCTTACGAAAGTCAAGATGAGGCGCGGCCAAGCAATAACAAAAAAGTAGTCATCTTAGGCGGAGGTCCTAACCGCATCGGCCAGGGTATCGAGTTTGATTACTGCTGTTGCCACGCTGCTTATGCCCTTAAAGAGGAAGGGATTGACAGTATTATGGTCAACTGTAACCCCGAGACTGTTTCTACGGATTACGATACCTCAGACCGGCTTTATTTTGAGCCATTGACACGCGAAGACATCTTAAATATCATTGAGATTGAGAAGCCCCTAGGCGTGATCGTGCAGTTCGGAGGCCAGACCCCGCTTAATCTGGCAGTAGCCTTACGCAAAGCAGGCGTCAATATATTGGGGACCAGCGCTGATAATATCGATATAGCCGAAGACAGGAAACGCTTTAAACAGATGCTGGAGAAATCAAACCTCTTACAGCCGGCTAACGGCACAGCCTTTAATTTCCAGGAGGCCAAAGAGGTAGCCAGAAAGATAGGTTATCCGGTGTTGGTCAGGCCCTCTTATGTTTTAGGCGGCAGGGCAATGGAGATTGTTTATGACGAGTCTACGCTAGAGAGATTTATTACCGAGGCAGCCAGCGTCTCTGGAGAGCACCCGGTGCTCATCGATAAATTCCTGGAGGATGCCATAGAGGTGGACGTAGATATGATTGCCGACGGGACAAGCTTTGTCATCGGCGGAATTATGGAGCATATCGAAGAAGCAGGTATCCATTCCGGAGA
>VGKF01000135.1 GCA_016867175.1 Candidatus Omnitrophota bacterium
ATCGAAAAACAAAAAGGCAACCCTGTTTTTATGGGTTGCCTCTAAAATTGGCTTATTTTTCTTCCATCTGACCATTCCTTTTCGGCCGGGGAGTTAAAGTATAACATATCAATATCAGAAAATCAACCCTAATATTTACAAGTGGTTACGATAATTACAGCGCTCCGTGCCTCTTAAAAAGCCCCTGGTATCTGCTTATCTCTCTTTTTACATCCGCCTTCCCGACTACTGCGGATATCGCACAGAGGCTATCGGCACCAGAAAGGACAACCTCTTCGGCATTCTGTAGATTTATCCCGCCAATAGCAACTATTGGTAAAGATACGCTCTTTTTTATCCTTCTTATAAGATCGGTGCCTGCCGGGGCTCCAGCGTCTGATTTTGTAGCTGTGGCAAAAACCGGAGAAACACCCAGATAATCAGCCCCTAAAATCTGCGCTTCTCTTGCTTCCTGTAAGCTATGTACTGTCAGGCCGATTATACGCTTCTTCCCTAAAAGGCTCCTGGCTATCTTATATGGCAAATCAGAGCTTCCCAGGTGCACTCCGTCTGCCCCTACAGCCAGGGCTAAATCTAGGCGGTTATTAATCAAGAGGGTGGCGCCCTTACATAGTTTTCTTAACTGCAATGCCTCTTCATACATCTTCTTGGTAGTTGCATATTTATCCCTGTATTGTATAACCCTAACTCCTGCCGCTAAAGCACTCTTGACATCGCTTATATTCCCGGCAAGGCTAAGCCTGGAATCAGTTATAAAATAAAAACCCCTCATCTTTCTATCTTTTGCCTCTTATCGATTGTTTTTTTATCCAGGTTAAACAGGCAGTCAAAGATCTTTTCTTTAAATGCCCCTGGGCCTTTTGTATTTATAGCGGCTAATTCAGCGGCAATCTCAAAACAGGATAAGCCACTTGCGCAAGCAAGGGCCAAATCCGGCTCAACCGCAGCAAAAGCGCCGATAACAGAAGAAGCCATACATCCTGTTCCTACTACATTAGCCATCATGGGATGCCCGTTTTTTACCAGGTATATTTTATTTTTGTCTGTAATAATATCGGTTTTGCCGGTTATGACCACGGTACAGCTAAACTTCTTGGCTACTCTCTTGGCAAGCTTAAGCTGATTACCATAAATACCGGATGCATCGACGCCCTTAGTCATAACATGCTCGCCTGAAAGCCTGGCTATTTCAGAGGCATTCCCTTTTAAGATATTAATCTTTACCTCTTTTAACAATTCAAAACATTTATTATCGCGTAAACTAGTCGCACCTGCTCCGCAGGCATCCAGCAATACCGGTATATTTTTTCTATTGGCGCTCCTGGCGGCAATCTTCATCGCTTGGATAAAATCCAGGGTAAGCGTGCCTATATTTAAGACTAGGGCAGAGGCAATAGCCGACATCTGGGCTACCTCTTCTTTAGCGTGCGCCATAACAGGAGAGCCGCCCATTACCTTGACTATATTTGCACAGTCATAGATAGTAACCCAGTTGGTCAAGTGATGCACCAGGGGCTGATCCTGCCTGATCTTTCTTAATAATTTATAAGCATCGACCTTAATCTTTTTCATTTTTTTAAGACTCCTATTTTTATCGGCTTTGCCCCTAGCCTGCTCATATCTTTTATTGCTGATTCTGAATCCTTAGGTTTAAGGTCGACTCCTTTTATGGCATCTACGAGTAACCTTACCTTAAAACCGCTCTTGAGCGCATCTTTTACCGAATACTTCACGCAGTAATCAGTAGCCAAGCCAGCTACATAAAGTTCATTTACCCTTAATATCTTTAAAATATTAAGGAAGCTTCTGCCGCTCTTATCTTCAGCCTGAAAAACCGAATAACTATCCCTCTGGGGATCCATGCCCTTATAGACTACGATCGCATCTTTAGGGAGTTTAAGTTTAGGATGAAACTGCGCGCCCCTGCTATTATGGATGCAATGCACCGGCCAACGGCCTCCAAAGTCTTTAAAGTGAGCGGTCCTTATAGGATGCCAATCAGCAGAAGCGAATATGGGGAGTTTTTTTTTAGAGAAGAGCCTGACATACCTGTTTATGACAGGCACAATCTTATCCGCTCCCGGAACGCCTAAGGCGCCTGCGGGACAGAAATCATTCTGTAGATCTACGATTAAGAGGGCCTTTTTATTTTTCATATGAATACCCCGGGAATATTTATATTACAAAAAGGGCACCTTCCTTCCTTTATATTATACCCTAAAATACCAAATCCCTCTCTTTTTATTAAAGGCTTCTTACAATTATGGCAATAGGTATCATTACCCCAGCCGTAGACATTGCCTATATAAATATATTTCAATCCCGCGTTATAGCCGATTTCCTGGGCGTTCTTTAACGTCTCTTCTGGCGTAACTTGATGATCAATGAATTTATAATCGGGGTGAAAACAAGAGATATGCCAGGGCATATCCTTATCTACGCTTGCGATAAACTCAGCAATGCCCCGCAGCTCATCCGCAGAATCATTTTCTCCGGTAATTACTAAAGTGGTTATTTCAACCCAGATGCCAATTTTTTTCATCAGGCGTATAGAATCTAAGACCGGCTGGAGTGTTCCGGAACAAATTTTCTTATAAGAGCTGTCTTTAAAAAACTTCAGGTCCACATTTGCCGCATCCAGGTATTCCTTAGCCATAACTAACATCTCAGAGGTCATATAACCGTTAGTTACAAAGATATTGCGTAATTTCTTAGCGCTAGCGAGCTTTGCCGTTTCAAGGGCATACTCAAAAAAAATGGTAGGTTCGGTATAGGTATAAGATATGCTCTGGCATTTATTCTCTATGGCAGCCTCTATTATCTCCCGGGGAAGAGTCTCTTCGCCTTCAGGCTTAACTACGCCTACGAATGACTTCTGGGAGATCTCCCAGTTCTGACAGAAGCCGCAGCGGAAATTACATCCGAGGGTAGCAATAGAGAAACTAAGGCTTCCGGGGAGAAAATGATAAAGGGGTTTTTTTTCAATGGGGTCGACATGCATAGCCACCTGGCGCG
>VGKF01000136.1 GCA_016867175.1 Candidatus Omnitrophota bacterium
GATCCAGCTGACAATTTTATTAATGGCTGTCTCCGTGCCCCATATCGGCTTCCAGCCAAGTATTCTTCTGGCCTTTGAACAATTAATTTTTAAATAAGTAGCCTCATGCGGATGATGCGATTTATCAATGTTATAAGAAGCATTCTTGCTGAATTTACGGCAAATTCTAGCTACTATCCATTCTACGCTCTTTATATTCTCTCCGGCAGGGCCAAAATTCCATGCCTGGCCATAGCGGGGGCCAGACTGATACAACTTTTGCGCTAAAACTAAATACCCCGCAAGCGGCTCTAATACATGCTGCCACGGCCTTCTTGCGCGGGGATTTCTGATAATGACCGGGATTCCTTTTAGAATTGCCCGCAGGCAATCAGGGATCAGCCGATCCTGGGCCCAGTCACCGCCACCAATAACATTGCCGGCCCTGGCCGTAGCAATAGCAACGCCGTGAAGCTGGTATTCGTTTGGATTAAAGAACGAGTTTCGATATGCCGCAGTAATCAGTTCTGAACAGGCCTTACTGCTAGAATAAGGGTCATAACCTCCGAGCGGGTCATTTTCACAATAACCGGATAGCCTCTCTTTATTTTCATAACATTTATCACTGGTCACATTAATCACAGCCTTAACGCCTTTATAGTTTCTTAAAACCTCAAGCAGGTTAATCGTGCCCATAAGATTAGTGGAATATGTTTCCAGCGGCTTTTTATAAGAATCCCTGACAATTGGCTGGGCTGCCATATGGATAACAATCTCTGGCCGGGCGCTAAGAACAGTATTCTTTAAGGATTTTATGTCCCTAATATCCGCAATAACAGACCTAACCATACTATTGATCCTGCATAATTCGAAAAGAGAGGGTTTTGTAGGAGGATCTAAGGCATATCCTGTAACATGGGCCCCTAATGAATTAAGCCATAGGCAGAGCCAGGAGCCCTTAAAGCCGGTATGCCCGGTAATCAATACCTTTTTATTTTTCCAGAAAGTATTCTTCATAGTTTATTTCCAGATTTTCCAAGGAGCCTTGTTTTCGCTCCAAAGCTGATTAAGGATATTATATTCCCGAGGGGTATCGATACACTGCCAAAAACCATTATGCGTATATATCTGAAGCTGTTTATCCTTTACCATCTCCGGAAGGACATCTGCTTCAAAGACCAGATCTTCTCCTGGCCTAAAATAGGTATCGATAACTTTTTTATCAAAAATTATAAACCCCCCGTTGATCAGACCCGTACCTACATTAGGCTTCTCATTAAACTCCGATACGATATTGCCTTTTATATCCATCTCTCCGAAGCGGCCTGAAGGATGGACGCCGGTGATAGTCCCCAATAAACCCGATCTCTTATGAGTCTCAATGAGATTTTTTATGTTAATATCGGCTACCCCATCGCCGTAAGTCACGCTAAACAAATCGCAATCTTTTAGATAATTACGCGCATTCCAGATACGCGCTCCAGTCAGGGCATTCTCTCCGGTCTCTGCAAGGGTAATCCTCCAGGATTCTTCTTCGCATTCACTATGATAAGTAACCACGTTTTTTTTATCCAAGGTAATAGTTATATCCGAGATCTTGGCATAATAATTTAAAAAGAACTCTTTTATCTTCCATCCATTGTATCCAAGGCACAGGACAAAATCATTTATACCGTAGTGGGCATATATCTTCATGATATGCCAGAGTATGGGCCTGCCTCCTATTGGAAGCATTGGTTTGGGCAACGCCTCTGAAACATCCCTGATTCGAGTGCCTTGTCCGCCGCAGAGTATCACAGCTTTCATATCCCACCTCCTGTTTTCTTATCGCTAAAAATAATGCGTTTAATAAAGCTACGTCCGCTTTTATCAAAAATTATTAAGTTAATATAAGTAAAGAGTTGCAAAAAAGATGCCATAGGATGATAGAACCAATAGATGCTTTTATCTCTTATAGATAAATAGATGCTGTGCGCTAATGAAATAAGCGGTATCGCGCTATAAAATACCCAGAAGAATAGCTTTATCTTAAAATTACCCGCAAAGACCCAATTCATATTGCGGGTCTCCTGCCTGCTTAACAAGTGCTGGCTGAAATTGCGCCTCCATTTTCTGGCCCAGTCGCCTAACCTGGCTACGTGATGATGGTAAACAAAGGGAGAATCAAAATAAGCTACGCTGTTGTTACCCTCCTCAAGCATCAGCTGAAAGGCATCGTTATCTCCCAGGTACCCGGCCTGCCCCCAGATATGCTTGATCTTTGAGGCCCTATATACTAAACCGTTCGCTCCCCAGACTAACGGCTGCCTGGGATTTACCTGAAATCTAAATATACTCCCGCGGGGTGAGGGGCATTCCTTTTTATAGCGGGCTAGGTTATTATTCAAGAACCAGTTCAGGGGATCGCTTTGAATCAACTCAAAATATTTATTAAGCTTAGAGTCATCTTTCCCTGAAGCAAGCCTTCCCCAGAGAGCGCAAAGCCCCTGGTCTTCCGTAAAGAGGGCAGATACTTTTTTTGCCCAGTCATTACCTACCAGTTCATTATCAGCGGCAAATACTACCAATAAATCCCCATTAGCCTGTCCGATACCCAGCTGAACTCCGAATTCAGCGAGTTTTTTTTCGTTCTTTAGTATGCGGCAGTCAAACTTTGTAGCTATCGATACGGTGCTATCATCTGAACCCCCATCTAATACGAGGATTTCAAGGAGTTCTTTAGGATATTCCTGCGCCCTTATGCTCTTTAAACAACGCTCTATATGAAAACCCGCATTATATGTCGGTATTACAAAGCTAATGCCCGGCAGTTTTTCCGATACGCTCATTATATTCCCTGATTTTCCTGGCAGGATTACCCGCAACGATTACGCCTGCGGGGACATCCGCGGTTACTACCGAGCCGGCGCCTATTAGACTAGCCTCGCCGACAACAACCGGCAATAAAGTAACATTGTTGCCTATCGAAACCTTAGACCTAATA
>VGKF01000137.1 GCA_016867175.1 Candidatus Omnitrophota bacterium
TTATGCATTTTTACTCCTCTTATTGAACCTATTCATAGTCTGACGTATCCCGTCGTTAAACCAGGCCAGGCAGCAATCAAGCGCCTTATCTATCATCCTGGCGACTTGTTCTTTTTCCTTCGCCGTAAAAGCCGACAGTACATATTCGGCAGTGTCCGGCCTTCCTTTAGGCCTGCCTATCCCAAGCCTCAGGCGAGAGAAACCTTCACTCTGCAGCGAATCTATTATGGACCTGATGCCGCGGTGCCCGCCCGACGAACCATTGGGCCGTATCTTAATCCTGCCTAAATCTAAATCTAAATCGTCGCAGACAACCAAAAGGTCTCCTGGGTCTAGCCGGTATTTCCTAAGCAAGCCCTTGACTGCGCTGCCTGATAAATTCATAAAAGTATGCGGCATTGCCAGGGCTAAAACCTGATTTCCTATTTTAACCTGACCGCTTATAGAAAGAACGCCGGTATCTTTTTTTAGCCCTACCTTGTAATCTCTTACCAGGGCCTTTACGACCCTAAAGCCTATATTATGCCTTGAAGCGGCATAAAGCCTGCCCGGGTTACCTAACCCTACTATCAGCTTCATAGAGATCCTGGCTATTTCTTTTCCTTGCCTTCCTGGGCCTCTTCAGCAGGCACTTCCTTCTTCTCTTTAATCACCTCTGGCTCCTGCTTCTCTTCGCCTTCAACAGGCGCAGCTGCAACCTCTTCCTTTATAGGAGCAGCGACAGATAAGAGAACCGTCTCCGGATCATGTAAAACCTTTATCTTGTCAGGCAGGGTAATATCTTTTATATGGATGGAGTCGCCTATCTTAAGGCTAGTAACATCCACTTCTATCTCTTTAGGTATATCGGTGGGAAGGCACTCTACCTCTATCTCCCAAAGTATATGCTCAAGCGACCCCCCCTCCTGCTTGACACCCGCAGGTTCGCCCTTAGCCACCAAAGGCACGTTTACCTTGATAACCTTAGTCAGGGAGATCTCGTTAAAATCTACGTGCATAATCTCGTCGTTAACCGGATTATACTGCACCTCTTTAATAAGGCAGGACCTGGACTTCTGTTTGGCGTCATCTTTGATCTTTAGGTTAATCACCGCGTTTTCCAGGCGATGCTGATGCACCAGGCGCACCAGCTGGCCGTGCGAAAGCTTAAGCGCCTTTGCCTGCTTGCCTTCAGAATAGACTACGGCCGGAATAAAGCCAGCCTCTCTTACGTCTTTGACTTTACCCCTGCCGATACCTTCCCTTATTTCTGCGTCTAAAAATAACTCTTCCATTTGTATTCACTCCGCTTTAAATGAGCACATAATACTTTGCCGAGCTCGGCAAAGTATTATAGGTGCGAATTTAATCCCCCTTCTTGCATTCTGCAAGAATGCAGGGGGATAAGTTCGGCCTTATAAGTTATGTCGCTACCTCTTCAACATAGCTCCATAACTTATGGCCTCACTTAGTCAAATAATGAACTGACAGACTCCTCCATGCGAATCCTTTTTATTGCCTCCCCTAATAGCGATGCTACGGACAAGACTTTGATGCGGGGATGCTTTTTCTGGTCTTTCAAAGGTATACTGTCCGTAATCAGAAGTTTTTCCAGATTCTTGCAGTTGTCCACGTTCGAAAGCGCAGGCCCCGACAGTACGCCGTGCGTAATCGCGGCGAAAATCTTGCGGGCGCCGGATTTTTTAAGGGCCTCTACCGCCTCGATTAAAGAGCTTCCAGTAGCGATAAGGTCATCGACAATGATAACGTCCTTACCTTGGACCTCTCCTAAGATATGCATGGCCTCAGTCTTGTCAGGAGAAACCCTTCTTTTATCTATAATAGCCAGACCTGCGTTTAACCTCTTGGCATAAGCCCTGGCCATCTTAATGCTGCCCACGTCCGGAGAAACCACCGCCAAATCTAAAGACTTCATTTTAGAAAAATATTCTATGAATACACCTACCGCAAAAAGATGGTCCACCGGGATATCAAAGAAGCCCTGGATCTGGCCGGCATGCAAGTCCATAGTCAAGACCCTGTTTGCGCCCGAGACGGTTAAAAGATTAGCCACCAACTTTGCGGTTATAGGCACGCGCGGCTGGTCCTTCCTATCCTGCCTGGCATAACCGAAATAAGGGATTACTGCGGTTATACGCTGGGCTGATGCCCTTTTTAAGGCATCGATCATAATCAAAAGCTCCATCAGGTTTTCGTTAGGTGGAGGACAAGTTGGCTGTATTACGAATACATCCTTACCCCGCACATTCTCGTCTATCTTAACCCTGACCTCTCCCTCGCTAAACCTTTCTACTAGCGCATCCGAAGGCCTAATCTTAAGATACTTACAGATATCCTTTGTTAATTGCGGATGTGCATTGCCGCTGATAACCCTTAACTTATCCATTTTAACCCCTCGATTTTTTTCTTAAAAGACGTGCGGGCACGCCCACCACGGTTGTGCCTTGCGCTATATTGCTATTTTTCGTTACTACGCTACCTGCTCCGGTCCTGGCACGCTTACCAACCTTAACCGGGGCGACTAAGACTGTATCTGAGCCAATAAAGGCATCATCGCCTATTAGCGTAAGGTGTTTATTGCGGCCGTCAAAATTAGCGGTAACGCAGCCTGCTCCTATGTTTACCCTGGCGCCAATACGGCTGTCGCCTATATAACCAAAGTGCTTGGCCCAGGTCTTTTTTGAAATCTTGGAGCGTACGATTTCTACGAAGTTGCCCACCACTACCTCATCTTTTAAGGTAGTCCCTTCTTTAAGGTGGGCAAATGGCCCTACTGAACAATATCTTCCAATTTTAACATCCCTTTCAATGACTGTAAAGGGATAAATCGTTGTATCTTGGCCTATGCGCGCGCCGTAACCTATAAAGGTCGAACCCGGATCAACGATTGAGACCCCCTGTTTCATAAATTCATCGTTGATAATGCCCTGCATCACCGCATTAGCGCGGGCGAG
>VGKF01000138.1 GCA_016867175.1 Candidatus Omnitrophota bacterium
TAAATAGCTGCCGCGGCTTCCGGGTGAGCTTAAAACCGCCGCCAAGCCCCTTATATGATTTAAGCACTCCCTTTTTGTTCAACAATTGCAGGCTCTTCCTCAAAAAAGGCTTGGGTATCTTTAGGCTGTCCACAAGCTCTGAGACAGAGACTACCCCATCCTTACTCCTGGCAACAAAACAGAGCGCCCTTAATGCATAATCCGTATCTCTGGTAATCAACTTCATATCACGCTCCCCTAAAAAATAAAACGGTTGGGCAGTTTAACGTCTTGCCCGGGACATTTGACTGCAGCCTTCTTTACAGTGCGCTACAGGACGAAGCATGTATCTGATAGTAATATCCATATCGCCTCCTTTCCTTGTTAGAGATAATGATACCATAATTGTATCATTTGTCAAGTAAAAGTTTCATTAATGGAACTTTTACTTGATCCTGCGGCAATCTGCCGCAGGATCTGCTAATATAGCTTTCTATAGCATTAAGCACTCTCAAAAAATAATCTTTTTATTTAATAATCCGGTTGGCCAAATATCCGATCAGGATCACCTGCGGCAGGCTTACTGCCGGCATCCAGAGGGCTACGCGCCTGCCCACATTACTCCAAAGCAGGCCTATCTCGGTATAATCAGTAACTACCCCTGCCATTAAGAATACAAAACTGTTACCGATGGCCCCCGTACTCTGGTATATACCAAAGGCAAGAGGAGAGGAGCCCTCTGAACAGACTTCGATTACTGTGGCTAGGACCAAAGTAACCAAGAGCCCCAATAACGTAGGCCCCATAAATCTATGAAAGAAGTGCGTGGGGATATAGGCACTAGCCAGGCTTGCAATAAGCATGCCCAGGATAACCCACCATAAAACCATGTCGGAAAGCGCCAGCGCGCCTTTTATTATGCCTTTAAAATCAGAGGTTAACGTAGATAGCTTAAACTGATAATCATGCAAACGCCTCTTTAGGTCTGCTTTTATGGAAAATGTCTCCTCTACTTCCTGGGTATTCTTATTTATTTCAATCAAACCTTTCTTTTCAAGAAACATAAAAATAAAACCGGTATTTATGGCCACAATGATGGCGGCGATGATGATAAAAAGGCCCTTTAGCCCAAAGAATGCCACCAGCATCACGGTAATAGTAATGTTAGCCCAAGGGCTGGCCAGGAGAAAACTGACCACCGCAGGGTTTGATGCGCCTTTTTTATGCAATTGTATTGAGAGGGCGAGTATCCCGTGGCTGCAGGCGCTCATCAGGAACCCCAAAAAGACCGCATTGAATATGGTAGAAGGAGATTTGCGGGAGAGTATCTTAGAAATATATTGCCGCGGTATATAGTAATCTATTACGCCCCCCAGCAATAACCCCAAAAACATCGCCCACCAGATTTTCTTGAGGTATTGCAGAAATACATTGCGCAAAGGAACCAGCAAGGGAATAAAAAAAGAAAGAAGAATAAAAAGGATAGCGGCGGCGCAGAGGACAAATAGCCTGTTTTTAAAGAAATGCCGTTTCTCGGCAGGCAAAGAGGTTTGCGGCTCGGAGATATTCTCCTGTTGGATAAACTTATCCTTACAGAGACTACTGCAGAAAAAATAATCTTTTCCTTGGTTGCTTAATTTGATGGCGGCCTTTGGGTCAACCGTCATTCCGCAAATCGGATCCTTAACCGGCATGGGTTACCTCGGGAATATCGAGGGGCAGGGTTTGGAGTAGTTATTTCTCCTTTTGTATGATATTTAAGAAGACCGGCACAATCTTGGGGTCAAACTGCGTACCTGCTCCAGCTTTAATTATCTTAAGCGCCTCTTCTTTTGAAAAGGCCTTTTTACGGTAAGGCCTATGCGAAGTCAGGGCCTGGTAAACGTCTGAAATAGCAATGATACGCGCCCCTATGGGTATCTCCTCGCCTTTTAATCCGCGCGGATAGCCTTTCCCGTCCCATCTCTCATGGTGATAAAGCATCAGTGGTATGATGTTATGGAAAAACTGGATCGGCCTGATGATATCTACGCCTATCTGGGGATGCTTTTTAATCTCATCAAATTCTTCCTTATCGAGCTTAGAGCTCTTTAGCAGGATCTTTTCGCTTATACCTATCTTTCCTAAATCATGTAACATAGCTGCCTGCTTAATAAGCTCTACCTCATATTTTGGCAGGCCCAAGGCATTGGCAATCTCCGTAGCGTAATGGACGGTACTCTCTACATGCTCTCCGGTATAATGGTCCTTTACTTCTATGGTCTTGGCAAAGGCAAAGACTGCCTCGATTAAACTCTGATTAGCCCGCTTATTAAGCTTCTCCAGTTTATCCTGCAGTAATTTGGCATTACCAGCCTCTATTTTCTTGCGAAAACCCAAGACCTTTTCTTTTCTGGTATCCACGGATGAATATACTTTATTACCTCCTGATTCTTTGACCTTACTGAGTATCTGATCAGCAAGCTCTACCATATCCATCCCCTTAACAATCTTATCGTCAGGATAGGATACTACCGCCACGCTTAACTTCAGCTTAACCACATGCTCTTTATTGCCGAAGCGATAGGTATTCATGGAATCTAGAATCCTCTGCGCCAGGACTAATGCGGTAGCCCGGTCCGTGCCCGGGAAGAGAATAATAAATTCTTCGCCTCCGAAACGGATAATAATATCGTAGCGGCGCACCATCTTCTTTAGGTATTTTGCCAACTGTTTTAAGGCCAGATCGCCAAACTGATGGCCGTAAACATCATTTATAGATTTGAAATAATCTATATCCAGCATCAACACGGAGATAGGGTGGGCATACCTTCTGGCCCGGTAAAACTCCGCTTCTATGACCTCGCCGAGATAACGATGATTAAATAAACCCGTTTGCGAATCCCTTAAACTCAACTGTTTTAATCTCTGGTTAGATTTTATCAACTCCTTATTCAATATCTCCAGTTTCTTTTCGGCGCGCTTGCGGTCAGT
>VGKF01000139.1 GCA_016867175.1 Candidatus Omnitrophota bacterium
TAGTGGGGCTTACGCATAAGTCAAATATCAAGCGCCTTAAAGCCATTTCAGGCCTTATTGATGAAAGGCCTATCCTGGATAAGAATATGCTCTTCCTTACCAAGGAGCTCTCAGAATACTATTGCTGCTCCTGGGGAGAGGCTATTGAAACCGCCCTTCCGCAGGCTTTAAGAAAAGATAAGCTTCTGCCAGAGCTAGATTATCCAGTTGTTCAAAATAAGACAGATAGCCTAAGCCAGGCCATACTTATTCATGAGCAGGATGGAGGCAGGCGCTGGGATTATTACATAGAAGCCATAAAAGAGGCTTTGTCAGCCAAGAAATCAGCCATAGTTATCTTACCTGATATAGAGGCGGTCTCTGCTGCCGAAGGAATTATCAAATCCAGGCTGCAATGCAGCCTGCTTACTTTACATAGGAATCAGGCGCAGGAACTGGAGGCCTGGTCAGATATTAAAGCAGGCAAAATAGATTTAGCCCTCGGCACCCGCTCCGCAATATTCGCTCCCCTTAATAACCTTGGCCTGGTAATTATCGACCAGGAAGAATCCTTTGCCTATAAGCAGGATCAGGTCCCGCATTACCATGCTAGAGAAGCTGCCTTTATGCGCGCAAAGATAGAGAAGGCCAAGCTTATCCTGGGCAGTAGTACGCCTTCCCTGGAGACTATATCCTTAGCCAGGGAAGGTAAGATCAGTTATCTTTTTATGCCCCGCGAGAGCGCCTTTGCAGAAGTCAAGATCACAGATGCTAGGAGGCTTGAGTCTTTCGATAGAAAAAAGAGCGCAGGGCTCTCCAGGTACCTGGAGGATTCTATCCTGCAAGGATTAAATTCAAAGAGTAAGATACTCGTATTCTTGAACCGTAAAGGCTTCGCTACCTTTGCCAGCTGCAATTCCTGCGGGGCTACTTTAAAATGTCCGCGCTGTAATATTAATTTAGTCTATCATTTTAAAGAGAGCAACTTAAGTTGCCATTACTGCAATTTTAAGATTTCTCCACCTAAGGCCTGCCCGGAGTGCAACACAGGCTATATAAAATACTCAGGCGCAGGGATAGAGAAGGTAGAGAGTGAGTTGTCCCGTATTTTTCCCCAGGCGAAGATCAAAGTGTTAGATAAATCAGGCAGGGAAAGCCTCCAAGATGGCGATATCTTTATAGCCACCGAGTCTATCTTAGGGGCAAAATATCAATTTGATATTGCGGCGGCCTTATCCATAGATAATTCCTTGAACCGGATTGACCTACGCGCCAGCGAAAAGGCATTCAGGTTGCTCTACGGACTCCTGTCATTGACAAAGGAGAGGCTCTTGATACAAACCAGCCTGCCGGGCCACCATGTTTTTACCGGCTTAGCGCAAAAAGATACAAACATTTTTTATACTCAAGAACTAAAGCAGAGAAAACAACTCCATTTTCCTCCCTATGCTCATCTGGGCCTGGTTAAGATTCGCGGAAAGAAAGAATCGCGGGTAAAAGATATTGCGAGCGCTTTATTCAGGCATTTAAATGAGCGTAAGAAGGGCAGGGGGGTTAAGGTGCTCAGCCTTAACCCAGGCCAGCCGGCTAAGCTACGCGGCAACTTTTACTGGCAGATTTTACTGCGTTCAGTCAGCCCCCAGAAGATGAGTTCATTCTTAAAAATAAACCTAAAAGATTTCCGTCATTCGGGTATAATAATAACAGCAGATATTGACCCTCTTTAGTAAAATTATCCTTGCAATACTTGTATAACAATGTTATACTTATATTGCAAAAAGGAGGCGGAGATATGACTTTACTAAAAGCATTTCGTTTACCGGCGGGGTTGGTTAATAGGCTGGCTTCTTTGGCAAGAGCCACGCATCGCAGCGAGACTTTCTATGTTACTGATGCCTTGCTCCACTATTTAGAAGACTATGCTGATGCGCAGATAGCCAAAGACCGTTTTAATGACCCCAAATCGAAGATTATTACTGGCGCAGAGCTAAGGAAGAGGCTTAGTGTATAAAGTTGCCTATCTTGATTCTGTTGAGGAAGACCTTAAGAAGCTAGATAAGCCTACGGTTAAGAAAATTCTTACCCGCATAGAGACCTACCTTGCCCAAGACCCAAAAGGATTGGGAAAGCCGTTAAAAGGAGATTTCCAGGGGTATTGGCGATACCGTTGGGGCGATTATCGCGTTATCTATAAGATATCAGAACAAGAGATTTTAATTATTGTTTTACGTATTAGTAATAGAAAAGACGCATATAGTTAGATGAAAATAGTATTCTTCGGCAGTTCACAATTTGCCCTGCCTTCACTAAAGGCCTTAATAGCTGCTGGCTATGATATTGCCTGCGTAGTCACCCAGCCGGATAAAGAGAAGGGCAGGGGCCTGGAGCTCTCTGCCACAAAGGTGAAGACCGAGGCTAAGGCCAAGAAGTTAGAGGTTTATCAGCCGGCTGATGTCAATGCTCTCTCGTCGCTAAAATTTCTAAAAAGCCTTAATCCGGATTTATTTATCGTAATTGCCTACGGCCAGATATTATCACAGGCGATTTTGGATATACCAAGGCTTTTAACCGTAAATCTACATGCCTCGCTCCTTCCTAAATACCGCGGAGCAGCCCCTATAAACTGGGCGATTATCAAAGGAGAAAAGACAAGCGGCGTAACCATAATGAAGGTAATCAGGCAGATGGATGCCGGCCCGATCATACTGCAGAAGAAGCTTGCGATTGAAGATTCTGACACCGCTCTTACTTTAGAGGAAAAATTATCTAGGCTCGGGGCAGGGGCGTTGATAGAGGCGCTCATAGCGGTGAAAGGCAATACTTATAAGCTAATGCCGCAGGATAATAAGCAAGCGAGCTTCGCCCCAAAACTTAAAAAGGCAGATGGATTAATTGACTGGGATAAGCCAG